>NZ_QUMC01000005.1:0-148758 GCF_003481925.1 Butyricicoccus sp. OF10-2
TTCGAGCGAGAGGCTGTTCGGAAAACGAAGTTTTTCGACAGCCTCAGGCACAATGAGTTTCTCATTGTGCCTTTTGGAACTCTGCAATTTTTGTTTAACGGATAACCATACGGATCAGCGGATAAAGTTCATCATCGTGCGCGGACGGCTTTCCGGCGGCTCGATTCCGGCCTTGTCGATCACCTTGAGCATCCATGCGATATTGCGGCCCAGCTTTTCGATGACTTCAACGCCCTCGATATCCTGCACAGCCTCGCCCTTGTCTGCGCCGTGTACGGCGTTCCAGTAGTCCGAGGTGACAAGCACCATCTCCATGGTGTTGATCGTGCCGAGCAGCTGCTGGTAGGTCTCCATGCCGCCCGAACGGCGCAGCGTACACAGCGCCGCACCGACCTTGTGCTTCAGCTGATTATCGCCGCAGCCTGCCGCCAGAATCAGACGGTCGAGCACGCACTTCATACCGCCCGCAATGCCGCCGTGGTACACCGGAGACGCGAGCACGATGCCGTCCGCCTCAATGCACTTGGCGATGATTTCATTTACACCGTCGTCGTCCTGCACGCAGCGCAGCGTGCCGTTGTCCAGGCAGTGATAGCACGCCATGCACGGATGCACCTTCGCCCCCGGCTGACATACCTCAAACTCGATGCCCTCCTGCTCGAGCACCTTGCCGAGCACCTCGAGCATCTGCGCACAGTTGCCGCCCTTGCGCGGCGAGCCGTTGATTGCTACAACTTTCATATCCTTTTCCTCCGTGTTTTCTCTATTTTCAGTGCGCGTCCGCACCGTTTTTGACTTACAAATGCTTCTGATTTTCCAATCGATACAGGCGCATGACCACCAGTGTATGATTCAGCTGCGGACCCATCAGCAGGATCATGCTGACGATATACAGCCACAGCATCAGTACGATAATCGCCGCCAGAGAGCCGTACAGCACGGAATACCGCGCCATATTGTCCACATAGAACGAAAATCCAAGCGAGACCAGAATCCATGCTACCAGTGAAAACAGTGCACCCGGCCACACCTCGCGGAACCTAAGGTGCAGATTGGGCACAACCTTGTTGAACAGCATGAGAAACACGAAAATAAACGCGATCATCACCCAGAAGCTGGCATCATGCAGTCCGTCCATCACAGCCGGCGGCACCGGCAGATATTTCGGTACAACGCGGATGATGGTTCGTCCGGCGACGACAAGCACAAAGCTGCACACAACCGAAACAAGAAAGCCCGCCGTAATACCGAACGAAATGAGCACGTCCTTGACCATGCCGCGCGAGATTTCAACGTGGTAAATATCGTTGACCGTGCGCATCATTGAGCGCACCGCACGGGACAGGAAATACAGCGTCAGACCCAGACCGACGATCATCGGGCTGAACGACGGCGTGCTGGTCAGCTGCTGAATATAGCCGCCTATGAGCTGCTGCAGACTTTTCGGCAGCATTTCCAGCACCGGCTGCATCCCCTCGATTGACAGGTCAAGCTGTGCGAGCATGGAGTTGACGAACATCAGCAGCGGGAACATGGAAAACAGCAGAAAATACGAAAGCTCTGCCGCAGACTGCGGAATGCCGTCATCAAAAAAGCGGTAAACCATGCGCTTGATCAGATATAGCCATCGGTTTTGACCGTTCATTGCGTCCCTCCCCTGTGTCGGTAGATTTTGCTGTACTTATCATATCAGCTTTTTATCAAATTTACAACTTGCGTTTTGGCTTCATCTATTGTATACTGATAAAAATAGAACATTTGTTCTGATTGGAGGGTGTGTCATGGCGGATCTGCGTCCGGTGACCTGCTGCTTTTCCGGCTACCGAATTGAAAAAATGCCGTTCCGGAACGAGGACTGTCCCGCTGCGCGCGAGTTGTTCGCCGCACTCGATGCTGCGGTCGCAGAGGCCGCCGCTGACGGCTATACACGGTTTCTCTCCGGCATGTCCACCGGCTTTGATCTGTGGGCCGCCGAAGCTGTTCTGCGCGCGCGCGCCGCACTCCCGGTGCAGCTGCTGTGTGCTGTGCCGTTCGACGGACAGGCCGATCGGTTTCCGCTCGAGTGGAAGCGCCGGTTCAACCGCTGCCTGCTCGCCGCAGATAAGGTATACGCGCTCTCGCGGAGCTATCACGCCGGGTGCTTTGCCGCGCGCAACCGGTTTATGGTGGATGCATCGTCAAGGCTCATCTGTTACTATGATGGACGGTCAGGCGGTACCGCGCAGACCGTGCATATGGCTGAGCAGAGCGGACTGAAAATTGTAAATCTCGCAGATGGACAGCTGTCGCTGCTGTAAAAAGGACTGACCGAGACGGGCAGTCCTTTTGTTTTGCATTTGTTTGCGTATGTGTTCTCTGTAGAACGGCGGGATGGGGTCATCCCGCCGTTTCTCTCTAAATTGCACCGATTTTACTCAGCTATACACAGCATCGTAGGGGCGCACCAATGTGTGCGCCCTAAGCGAACCGCCACCTATGAAAAAGGGCGGACACATTGGTCTGCCCCTACGGTAATCTGTTCAGGTAGATTGCATCACAGCGTTGTTGTTACGAATTGCAAATTTCATCCAGCTGAGTAAGAATCTCACTGCCGTTTTTCAAATCATGCACCCAGCCGTTGCCGTTGTACACAAAATTAAGTTCACCGATATTAAGGAAGGTCGGCGTATCATTATACACCGCGATGATTTCGTAGCTGACCTTATCCATCGAGAAGCTATGCTGCGAACGCGGAACACGTTTGGCCTGCACCTGTGTCAGCGCTTCGCGCAGAGCCGTTTGATTGACCTGCTCGGTCAGTTCGGTCATATCCGCGCCATTGACGCGCCAGATACGCACGTTCCAGAAGCCGTCCATGTCCGGCATAGGCGTGTACGGCACAAGCCAAACCGCTGCTCCGACGCACACCAGTATGCCCACCAATACAAATGCGATTCGTTTTTTCATGTCGGTTCCTCCCTTTTATTGTTTATCAAGCAGCGCAAGAAGCTTCTCGCTGCCGGACAGCTTATGCACCCACGGTGACATACTTTCTGTGACCTCATACGCATAACTCGGTTCACCGAGGCTGAAACATACTGTTTTACCGCCGTATACCACCTGAATCTGATAGCAGTCTTCGCTGATGCCACGATGATAACTCGGCAGACGGCGCGCTCTGATTTGCGGCAGCAGTTCGCATACGGCGTTCGTATCGACCTGCCCGGTGATGTCCTCAGCCGTATCTCCCGCATGAACATGGAGTACCAGCACGTCCACAATCTCTGCTGTATCCGGCATAGGCGTGTACGGTACAAGCCAAACCGCTGCTCCCACACAAATCAGCACACTTATCAATGCAAATACTATCCTTCGTTTCATCGCTATCCCTCCCCTTTGTTGTAGTAGCTGTCCGCCAGCAACGTGAGCAGTTCCTCACCGCCGGACACCTTGTGCATCCACAGCGTATGACGCAATATACCGTCATACACATAATCCGGTCCACCCGGTTCGCCGAGATTGATACACATAGTTTTATCCCAGTATTTCACCTCAACGACAAAACTGCCTTCCTGTATCCCCTCAAGCCGCAGACTCGGTATACGACGTGCCCGAATATGCGTAAGCAGTTCGCGTACGGTATCTGTATCAACCCGCTCGGTGAAATCATCAGCGTATTCTCCCCTGTCAAGCTGATACACCCGCATTTCCGTGATATTCACCGTATCCGGTATCGGCGAATACGGCACAAGCCAATATGCCCATCCAAAAATCAGAATACCTGCAATAACAGCTATAATCTTCCGTTTCATACGCTTTCCCTCCCCACTGAAAAAGCAAAACCCGCCGACGCGATTCACTTTTCACGTCGGCGGATTCCTTACTTATGCAATTATGTGTGTGCTGAAATTACTTCAGGCCAGCGGTGATGATCGCCATCTGGTAAACCTCGTCAGCGTTGCAGCCGCGGGACAGATCGTTGATCGGCGCATTCAGACCCTGCAGAATCGGGCCGTAAGCAGCGTAGCCGCCCAGACGCTGAGCGATCTTGTAGCCGATATTGCCAGCCTCGATAGACGGGAAAATGAAGGTGTTAGCCTGGCCTGCAACCGGAGAGCCCTTGCACTTGGTAGCAGCAACAACCGGGGATACGGCAGCGTCAAACTGCAGCTCGCCGTCGATTGCCAGCTCCGGGTTCATCTCCTTAGCGTACTCGGTAGCCTCGCGGGACAGAGCAACCGTGCCGCCCTTGCCGGAGCCCTTGGTGGAGAAGGACAGAACAGCAACCTTCGGGTCGATGCCGAAAGCCTTAGCGGTGTTTGCGGTCTCGATTGCAACCTCAGCCAGCTTCTGGCTGCCCTTCAGGGTTACGTTGCCTTCCTTATCAACAGAATCCGGATAGTCGATGTTGATCGCGCAGTCGCCCATAGCCAGCTTCTCCTCTACGCCGTCCTTCTCGCGGACCAGAATAAAGCAGGAGCTTACGAGGTGTGCGCCCGGCTTGGTCTTGATCAGCTGCAGAGCCGGACGAACGGTGTCAGCGGTGGAGTAGGTAGCGCCGCCGAGCAGAGCGTCAGCCTTGCCCATCTTAACGAGCATGGTGCCGAAGTAGTTGCCCTTGGACAGTGCAGCGCGGCAGTCTTCCTCGCTCATCTTGCCCTTGCGGAGCTCTACCATCTTAGCTACCATAGCGTCCATCTCCGGGTAGGTAGCCGGGTCGATGATCTCCATGCCCTCGATATCGAAGCCGCCCTTTGCAGCAGCAGCCTTTACTTCGTCAACATTGCCGACCAGGATGGAATCCATCAGGCCGTCCTTCTTCAGGCGTGCAGCCGCTTCGAGGATACGAGCGTCCGGGCCTTCGGTGAATACGATCTTGCGCTTGTCAGCCTTGAGTGCTGCAATCAGATTTTCAAACATATTGCATTCTCCTTCGTTTTCAATCGCCTGTGTGCAGTATGACACCGCAAACAGGCATTCTCTTGAATTTATTATACACCCTTTCCCCCTATTCCCACAAGAGGGAATTTCTGATGGGCGCAAAACGCTTTCTCGGTTCCATATCACAAGGCGAACGTGAAATTTATCGAATCTCCGGCCCATGCAAAATATTTCGTCGGTATATTTGACCGGGACCGCGGGGAAAATCCAGATAGTATCCTCATAGTGACGACCAACAGGAGGGAATTTTATGCAGACAAAAGTTGAGATCTGCGGTGTGAATACATCGGGACTGCCGGTGCTCTCCGCAAAAAAGACGGACGAGCTTTTGAAAAAATCCGCTGCCGGAAACAAGCAGGCACGCGATGAGCTGATTCGCGGCAATCTGCGGCTGGTGCTCAGCGTTGTTCAGCGGTTTCAGGGCCGCGGTGAATCGCCGGACGACCTGTTTCAGGTCGGATGCATCGGCCTGATGAAAGCCATCGACAATTTTAATACCGAACTCGGCGTACGCTTCTCCACCTACGCCGTACCGATGATCATCGGCGAAATCCGCCGCTACCTGCGCGACAACAGTGCCATGCGAGTCTCGCGCAGCCTGCGCGACACGGCGTACCGCGCTCTGCAGGCCAAGGAGGCATTCATCCGCGAGCACCAGCGTGAGCCGGACATCGTGGAACTGGCCAAGCTGATGGACGTGCCGAAAGAGGAGGTCGTGTTCGCGCTCGACGCGATACTCGACCCGGTGTCGCTGTTCGAGCCGGTGTTCCACGACGGCACGGACACGGTCTGCGTGATGGATCAGGTCGGTGACACCAAAAACACGGACGACAACTGGCTGGCCGGTATTGCTCTGCGGGACGCTATGCGCAGCCTGAATGACCGCGAGCGCCGTATCATCCGGCTGCGGTTCTTCGAGGGACGCACCCAGATGGAGGTGGCACGCGAAATACACCTTACGCCAAACAAAAGGAAGGAAGATTCCGGTCCTTTTCTTACTATATAATAGGAGTGGCAGAAAACATGAGGATCGCATATCAAAATGGCATGAGGATTTCCCTTTTACCTATACTGCATACGCTGAATGCACTCAATCGATTGTGCCAGCTGACGGAATCGCTCTGAGAAGAATTTTTTGTATGCCGTACAGTAAATATTCTGCCCGATTACGCCGCTCGGCAGGATATCTCGGTCACGGCGGCAGCCGTTGCGGCACAAACCGAACCACTGACAGGTCTTGCACTCCTCCGGTACGGCAAGCGACTGCCGAACGAATCTTTTTGCAGTCTCGCTGTTCTGCATATCAGCCAGACCAGTTTCTCCGATGTTTCCCAGCCGCCATTCATCCAACACATAAAAATCACAAGGATACACACCGCCGTCGCCCTCCACAACGAACTGCACCGAGCAGCAGCCTGCCATATTACAGGCTTCCGGCCGCTCCCCCAGAAGGATGGACAGCCAGTTGTCCAGATGGCGGATGCTGATATACTCGCCGTGCCGAAGATCGTCGAACCACAGGTCGAACAGCCGTACAAGGAAATCACCGTAACCGTCTGCGGTCAGCGTATAGCATGGCTCACCATCTGCCCGGTCAAACGGATCGATGCACGGAATAAACTGCAGCCATCTGAAATTCTGTTTACGATAAAACCGGTACAACTTTTCGACCGAACGTGCATTCTGTCCGGTTACGACACACAGAATATTAAACGCAACATTGTGTTTTTTCAGCAGCCGCACGGATTTCATAACTCGATTGAACGTATCCTTTCCCTGCACATCTGTGCGATTGCGGTTATGCAGCTCTGGCGGTCCGTCCAGCGACAATCCCACCAGAAAATGGTTTTCCGCAAAAAACGCGGCCCATTCCTCATCAATCGTGTATCCGTTGGTCTGTATGGCATTACGAATTTCCACACCCGGTTTGGCATACTGCTTTTGCAGTACCACCACCTGACGGTAAAAGTCCAGGCCTGCAAGCGTTGGCTCACCGCCTTGGAATGCAAAGGAGCAGATATGCTCGGCATATTCCATGCCCGCCTGTATCACCTTTTCGATTGATTCGATTGAAAGCATTCCCTCGAACTCCTGCTCCCGGTGTGCCGCAACATCCTTGTAAAAGCAATACTGGCATGCCATGTTACATGCAGACGATGCAGGCTTGATCAGAATATTGATCGGCGGCATAATCACCCCTCCTCAGCTTTTATTTTAACAGAAAACGATAAATATTGCACGCGCTGAGCACCATCACCAGCAGCATGGAACCTTCAAACAGCAGGGTTGCCTGCCGGTCGCTCAGACGTTTATTGATGCGTCCTCCGGCTTCGCTGCCCAGTACACCGCACAGCACCATACCGCACAGCAGAATAATAGATAATGTCGGAATACTGCCTGTCACCGCCGTAGTAATGATGCCGACGCTCTGGCTGATGAGGATAATGTACAGGCTGTTCTGTGCCGCCACCTTGGTCGGCATAGAGAAAAAGAAGAACAACACCGCCATATTAAACGGTCCGCCGCCAATACCGAGAAAGGTTCCCAGCATGCCCAATCCCAGTCCAATCAGCACGCAGACCGCCGGATTGCGCACTTGAAGCATGGTTAATCGGTCCTTGCGGATAGTATAGAGCAGCGTGGCAAACGTCGCGGTACACAACAGCGCCGCCTGTATACCGCCTGCGGTATCCGCATTTAAAAACAGACCGGCCACAGCAGAAAACATCTGTTTTCCTGCCATACCGCCAACAGCCGCACCGATTGCCAACGGTGTTGAAATCGACAGATCAATCTGCGACTCGTGCTGCACCAGCGATTTACCAACCGACCAGCACGTCATGCCAAGAACCGTACACCCAGACAGAAAATTGATTTCTGTCACCTGCATAATACCGAGCGCATCCAGTGCAGGCTTGATGATCACGCCTCCGCCCATACCGCATATTTTACCGATGATACAAGCGCCGAACGCTACCAGAAAACAAATACTCTGCACCTGATCACACCCTTAGTCCTTCGCCGTCTGACGATTTGCCGCACAGGCAGTTGTCCACGTTTTCTGCGCCGGCGGATAATGATCCACCATGTACGACAGCCTACGGCGCGCCTGTTCGATCTGCTCTCGATAAGTTTCATCTGCAATGCGGTTTTCACGCTCCTGCGGATCGCGTTTCAGGTCGTAGAATTCCTCATACGGCATCTCATCCAGCTTATAGCCGAGATATTTGATGTACTTGCTGTTCTCGGTGATGATAGTCTGCCACGCATTGCTTCGGCAGCCGTCTGCGCCGCGCCAATATGGTGTTGAAGTGATGGAAACGCCGTCGATACGCTCCTCGGTAAAGTCGCTTTCGCTAAAGCAAAAATCACGGACGCGCTCTTGTTCCCCACGCAGCACCGGCAGCAGTGAACGGCTCGGAATAATATCGTTATACGCCGGCCAGCTTCTGCTGAGCACCCGCTGTGCATCCAATCCTGCATAATCGAGTGCAGTTGCTGCAATGTCGGAAATTTCAACCGGTGCGGTGCTTTCACCAACAGGCGCTGCACCCGGCAGACGCACCGCCAACGGAATACCAACCGACTGCTTCCACGGCACGCCTTTCTGAATCATGAAGTGATCGCCCAGCATATCACCATGATCTGAGGTAAATACGATCAGCGTATCGTCCAGCATGCCTCGCTCTCGCAGCACATCCAGTGTTGCACCTATCTGATCGTCGATCAACCGAATCATCGCCTTTGCAGAACGGCGCTGACGATACAGACTCTCCTTGTCCTCATCCGAAATAATCTGTCCTTCCGGCAGGATAAAATCATCCTCCCGCTCAAGTGGAAACATATCCAGATACCGCTGCGGTGCGTCATACGGCTTGTGCGGTCCGCAGAAGGACACCATCATGTAGAACGGCAGCTCCGCCGGATGCGCGCGAAGCTGCTCGCGTGCCACACGGCCGGTAACCACGTCAATATAATCCTCCTCATCGAACGGCCACGGCAGCGCCTTATCATAGTTGTGGTTCGCTACATCGCCGTTTTTGCCGCCGCTCTGCGAGAAAAAGTCTCGTACCTGCTCGAGCATGCCCTTCTTCGCCAGATAATCACCGTAGAAGCAGTAGTTGGAAACCACCTGCTGCTTGCCTGCGGTCTCCCAGATGAAATCATAACCGTAGGACTTCTCGTCCTGTTCTCCTGCCACCGGATCCATGCCGCAGCCTCTCGGCGTAGACCACGGATAGGTCTGATTATAATGGAACTTGCCGATGCCGTAGGTCTTGTAGCCTGCACCCTGCAGGGCCTGCATAAATGTCGGTATCTGCGGGAACAGATCACCTGCCATGGTCAGCGTGCCAATCTGGCGCGGATATCGTCCCGTGATAAGCGAGGTACGCGCCGGAGAACAGATAGGATTGGTTGTATTGCAGCAAGTAAAATGGGCATGCTGTGCAATCCAGTCGATATTCGGCGTGGAAACGCAGCTGTCCGCGGCATAGCCACATAATCTGTGCGCTGCTGATCAGTCATAAACAACAGAATATTACGCGGCATATTTTACACTCCTTTTCAGAAATATCCCCTCATACTGTTTTCCCCTTGATACCAAAACGATATCAAGGGGAAAGAAGAGAGATTGAGTGAATCGGTTTTTATTATAACATTACCACCATTTGATCAAGTCGGTGACCTTGTTGCGAAGCTCGACAAATTCCGGTGAAACGACGTCACGCGGAAGCGGCAGCGGATTGTCCAGCACGGTTTTCACCGAGGTTGGCTTGTTGGTCAGCACCATAATCTTCTGGCTGAGGTATACAGCTTCCTCAATGTTGTGAGTGATAAACAGTACGGTCGTACCCGTCTTTTTCCACAGCTTGATCAGCTCGTCCTCCAGCTTGAAGCGCAGGTCTATATCCAACTGACCATACGGCTCATCCATCAGAAGCAGCTCCGGTTTGGTTGCAAATGCACGCGCGATAGCAACGCGCTGCAGCATACTGATGGAAAGCTGACTGGGATAGTAATTTCGGAATTTGGTCAAACCGACAATATCCAGCATTTCCTCTACATTGGCATCCGCCTCCGCCTTGGGCGTTTTCTTGATTTCCAGACCGAAGCGGATATTCTGCTCCACAGTCAGCCACGGGAAGGAGGAATACTCCTGAAAAATATAGGATATATTTTGCTTTTTCGGATCGACCGGAATACCGTTTACCAGAATGTCGCCTGCCGTCGGCTCATACAGGCGAGTCAGACTGTTCAGAAAAGTAGTTTTGCCGCAGCCGGTCGGACCAACGATGCACAGGAACTCGCCTTCCTCTACTTCAAAGTTCAAATTATCCAGCACCAGAAGGTCACCGAACCTTTTGGTCAGGTTCTGCACTTTTACCTTAGGCTCTTTGTTTGCCATTGTCCGGCACCTCCTTTACAGCGTATGATCTACTACCGAATCGATCTCGCGGCGCAGCCGCAGAAATTCCGGATCGGTGTAATTACGGGGACGCGGCAGGTTGATCTCATACTCTGCCTTGACACCGGTTGGACAGTTGCGCAGCACCAGAATGCGGTCTGCGAGGTACACTGCCTCCTCGATGTTGTTGGTTACAAAAATAACGGTGCGCT
This sequence comes from Butyricicoccus sp. OF10-2, assembly GCF_003481925.1. Taxonomy (NCBI): domain Bacteria; kingdom Bacillati; phylum Bacillota; class Clostridia; order Eubacteriales; family Butyricicoccaceae; genus Butyricicoccus; species Butyricicoccus sp. OF10-2. Next base: position 10,540 of record NZ_QUMC01000005.1, read on the forward strand.
TTTCCGCCTGCCAGATGCGGGTCAGCTCATCCTGCATCAGATAGCGTGTCTGTGCATCCAGATGTCCGAACGGCTCATCGAGCAGCATCACGAGCGGCTCATTGCAGTACGCACGGGCAATGCCGACACGCTGCTGCATGCCGCCTGACAGCTTGACCGGGAACGAATTTTCAAATCCCTGCAGGCCGACCAGATCAATGTAATGCTGTGCCCTCTGGCGGCGTTCTTCCTTCTTGATACCGCGTACCTTAGGACCGTATTCCACGTTTCCCATAACGGTGAGCCACGGAAACAATGCCGTATTCTGAAAGACCATGCCGCGATCCGGACCGGGCCCGGTGATATCCTTGCCCATGCAGAGAACGTGCCCCGACGAGGGCATCTCAAAGCCTGCAATCAGGTTCAGGATGGTACTCTTACCGCACTGTCCGGGGCCGAACAACACAAGGAACTCATTTTCGCGCACCTTAATATTCAAATCTCCAACGACCTGATAGCGGCCTTCCTCCGGTTTGTCGAAAAACTTATCCACATCACGGAACTCGATCAACGGCTCGCCAGCAGCCGTTACTTTCCTCTCACTGTCCATGCGCATAGCTTGGATTCAACTCCTCTCATGATGGTAGTGATGAGCAGACCGGTCAGGGCAATCGCCAGAATGCCTACCATGATCTGCGTCATATTGCCTACGTCCTGACCGCTTACGATCAGCCAGCCGACACCTTCGGACGAGCGAATCATCTCTGCCGCTACAATGGTGGCCCATGCAGAGCCGAGTGCTACCTGCAGACCGGAGAAAATGTACGGAACCGTCGTTGGCAGTACAATGGAAGTGAACAGCTGGTTATCTTTCGCACCCAGCATACGCGCTGCACGAACCAGTGTTTCATCGACCGAATGCACGCCGTTGTAGGTAGTCAGTGCAATGGTAAAGAAGCATGCCAGAAAAATCAAGAAATACTTGGAACCTTCACCGAAGCCGAACCATACAATAGAAAGCGGAATCCATGCAATCGGCGGAATCGGGCGGAACATCTGAATGTACGGCATCAGAATAGAATCAGCAATCTTATACCAGCCCATCACGACACCGACCAGCACACCGAGCACGCCGCCGAACGCATACGGAATCAGCATGCGGCGCAGACTAATGAGGATGTGCATAATCATAGAATGCGTACCGATCGGTACAACAAATGCCTTGCAAAAGCCTGCAATAACCGTCACCGGATCAGGCATAACCTTGCCGAGCGAGGTAAACTTAGTCGCTGCATACCAGATACACAGAAAAATGAAAATACCGAGCACGCCATAGGCGATACGCTTGTTGCGTTCTTTCATCCACGTCTACCTCCCTTGATGAGTTTTCTGCCGATAAACTGAATAATCGAGGACAGCACCGCACCGGTAATCGCAATGACGATCATACCGACGATGATGATATCCAGGCGAAAAATACCGCGTGCCTGCTGAATCATAAAGCCGAGACCCTTAGTGGAAGCCAGCAGCTCTGCTGCAACCAGCGTGGTCCATGCGGAGCCGAGAGCAACGTCCAGACCGGTGAAGATCATCGGCAGTGCAGACGGAATCGCTACTTTGGTCAGCAGCTCCCAGTTGCTTGCGCCGAAGGTCTGACCGACCCACAGGTGCACGGTTTTTGTCTGCTTAATACCGGAATAACTGTTGATAACCATAGCGACCATCGCGGAAATAAAGATAACCAGCGCTTTGGACAGAAAACCGATGCCTACCAGCGTTACCATAACCGAAGTCCATGCAATGCCGGGAATGGTACGAACCAGATCGAATACCGGACGAACCAGCATATCCACCTTGTCGTTCCACGCCATGAAGATACCGAGCGGGATACCGATGATCGCACCAATTAAATAGCCGCCGAGTGCAACCTGAAGGCTGGCACCAAGATGCTGCAGCAGCGTTGCGCCGTCCGGCTTGGTCTCAAACCATTTTTTCACGAACGTAGAGGCAACCTTTACCGGAGAAGGCAGTGCATTCGATCGGAAAATACCCAGTCCGTCCGTTACCAGCCACCATACAAAAATGCCTGCGCAGATCGACGCAATACTGATGAACAGGTACTTATTGATCTGCAGTTTTTTCTTTTCTTGCATATGCTCCTCTCCTTTGACCGCCTTATTTTTACCTTATTTTGTAATTTTCGTCCATTTCAGGGTGCAGAAAAGGAAGCCCATGGAGCATGGGCTCCCTTTTGCTGACAGTATGTTATTTCAGGGTTGCTGCCTTTACAGTAATGCCGAGCGCATCCTGCAGCGGATTGACATTGATGGCTTCCTCAATATTGGCAACCTGATCCTCTTCAATCGTGCCGATGGAGGCGAAGAAATTGCCTACCTGCAGCAGACCGGAACCAAGATAATAATCCGAAGCCTCATAATCGGACGGAACAACGAACGGACGAATTTCGGTCTCGGTCTTAACATCGTTTTCGTCAGCCGGCTTGCCGTTCTCCGAATAGAACTTGAGTGCAAACTCGTTGCGCAGATTCGGATCGGCCTGCAGTTCTTCAGCTGCCTTACACATGCCCTGCAGGAACAGCACCACATCATCGTAACGGTCTGCCAGAATGTCCTTGCGGGCCAGGAAACCGTTCTTGAACTCGGTGTCCGTTGCTTCCATGCAGTCTGCAACCTCTACCATGTTGTTCGATTCCATCATGTTGCAGTAGTCAACGTCAGTGGCAACAAATACGTCGCCTTCACCGGTCAGAATCGCCTGTGCGGCTGCTGCGCGATCCATGTTCAGATATTCGTAATCCGCACCTGCAGTCAGGCCAAACTGTGCAAAGTACGAGTTTGCAATCCACTGCTCCATCGTGGAGGTAGGACCGAGAACGGTCAGGCCCTTCAGTGTATCTGCACTGCCGTACATATCCGGCTTGCCGGAAATCTCGCCCTTGTGATCGAGCACCGGACTGTCCTTGCGGACATAAACCTTTGCGGTGATCGAGCCGCTGTCCGACTCTGCGATCCAGTCGCACAGGCCGGAAGCCGTCGAGTAAACCGATGCCAGACCATTGGAAGCTACATCAAGCTGTTCTGCTGCCAGGCCCTCATTCTCCGGAGAGCCGTTCGGGAACATAATCAGGTTAACATCCAAACCCAGATCATCGAAATAACCCTTCTCCTCTGCATAAACTGTGGGAATAGAAATGATGTTGGACTGAACACCAACATTCAGGGTTTTGCCGGAAGCGGTAAACGTGCCGTCACCCGAGCCGCCGGGAGCGGAACCCGAGCCGCCGCCGGAGGAGGAACCGCCGCCGCACGCGGTCAGACCGGTCATTACAGTTGCTGCCAGAAGCATTGCGATCGCTCTTTTGTATCCGTGTTTCATTTTTTCAACCTCCCTTGATTTGAGTATAGTTTACCGTAAACCCTGCACAAAGTCTTTTTAATATTTGACTCGGTTTTTCACATTTATGACATTATCCGCTCTGCTTGTTCTTGCGCACATCATTCGGCTTGCAGCCGAACACCTTGTGGAAAACCGTCGAGAAGTAGCTCATGTTCGTGATACCGACACGAAGAGCCACTTCTGAAATGCGCAGACTGCTGTTTTCCAGCAAACAGCGCGCCTGCTTCATGCGCACGCTCATCAAATACTCCGAAAAGTTAACGCCGACCTCCTTCTTAAACTGCCGAGACAGGTAATCCCGGTTGAGGAATACCACATCCGCAACCGTATTAAGTGAAAGATCCTCCGCATAATGCGCATTGATGTGATCGAGTGCCTTTCGTATTGCAGCAGAATATCCTACGCCGTGCTTGCGCTGCAGTACGGCAATGCCTTCGCGAACTGCTTCACACAACGCCGCAAATGTGCAGCAGGAAGCAACTGCATCCGCTGTATGCTGCAGTTCCGGCTCCAGCTTGACAGCCAGACCGGAAAACAGCTGCTGCACGGTTTCGCGTAAAAAGCTGCTGCGTACTTTATAGTTCTCTGCGCACTGCAGCAGACGCTCTAAATCGGCACAGCCGCCCTGAATATCTCCATCGGTCAGCTTAATCGTTGCACGCATGATACAGGTTTCCACTTCACTGACATGAATCTCATGCGGCAATTTCTGTGCTGACACCTGATAAAACCGCGCATCAAAGTCCCGCACGGCCTCTGCAAATGACTTTGGCAGATTAGTAAAATGATGATGTACGCCGCTGCATCCGATTCCGCCGTTCAGCCTCTCTGCACATTGATAGAAATATGCCGCCGCATCCTGCTCCTCCGCAAAGGCATTCCGTCTAATGTTGACCAGCAGGTACACCTCCTGCTCACTGTACGCATAAAACAGCGGATTTTCAAAATGCTCCTGCATGTTTTTCTGCATAATCTCCGCATTTTGACCTTGATTGAGAAAAACCACCGTCAGAAATGCGCGCTCGTTCAAATAAATGCTGTTTTCCTGCAGATCAACGGCACTGACCGGCGTCATGTCCTCGCTCTGCTCCACCATATTGCGCAGAAAGCGGCTGCGCCCGATCTGCTGTACCGCACTCTCAGAGATATGCTGCTGCCGGCTGCTCTGCAGCTTATCCAGAACCGCACGAATCTTATCCGCACTGACCTCGGTTTTTAGAATATAATCCTTAGCACCGTTCTGCATGGCCGCACGAGCATATTCAAAATCATCGTGGCAGGTCAGCATGACGACCGCCGTGCCCGGATACTGCCGCCGAAGCTCCTGCAGCAGTTCAATACCATCCATTTTGGGCATGGTGATATCTGCAAATACCACATCGGCAGGGTTTGTCTTCATCTCCTGCAGCACCTTTGCACCTGAAGTCACCGCTGCGGTGATTTCATTTTCGCCGCCTGCATCGCGCACACACTGCACGATATACTGCTTGACCAGCGGTTCGTCGTCAACTACTATGATCTTCATTTACCTTGCCTCCCTGTTCCCGCTTCGGGATAGAACGGTAGTGATCCATCGTAATCGTTACTGTGGTGTATTTGCCGAACTCACTACGAACCGTCACATCCGACCGACCACCGTAGATAATCTGCAGACGCTTGCGCACATTGCGCAGACCGATGCCATGATGTAACCGCCCAGAGCGGTAATTTCCTGACTGTACCTGTTCTAACCGCTTCGGAGCAATACCTTCACCGTTGTCCGTTACCTCAATATACAGTGCATTACCGCGCAGACCTGCCCTCAAGCGAATTTCACAACCTTCCTCCATCTCAGCAAAGCCGTGAAAAAAGGCATTACCGATGATCGGCTGCACGATCATGCGCGGCACATAAATGCCGTACATCTTCTCCGGCACCTCGCAGATGAGAACCGTGTCCTTTTCCGTGCGGCAGTTCATGATGGACATATAGCTGCGCATCAAATGCAGCTCCTCCTCCAGCGGCACGAACTGTATCTCCGGCGTTGCCGGAATATGCAGCAGCTCGACCAGTTCATTCATCATTCGATAGGCGCGTTCCGGCTGGTGCATGGCGATCAGGCTCTTGACCGACAGCAGCGTGTTGTTAAGGAAATGCGGATTGATCTGCGCCTGTAGAAAATCGTACTCCGTGCGCTGTTTTTCCTGCTCTCGGATACGGATATCATCAATCAATTCTTCAATTCGATGTATCATGCCGTTGAAGGTGGTACTGAGCACATAGGTTTCTTCGTATTCGTCCTTGACCGGCAGTTCACTCAGCTTTTCAACCGACATATCTCCGATCTCATCCGTAAAGTCGGACAGCACCTGCGTAATGCGTCTGCCGCGCCAGTACGCAATGCTTGCTGCAACAATACAGCCGAGCAATACAATCGTCAGACAATTTCGCACGGTTTTCAGTCCGTCCCTCAGCAGCTCGTCCATATTCTGTTCTTCGACAAACGTCCAACCGCTGGACGCATCATGGTAATTGGCAATCAGTATCTTCTGTTTGGAGCGCTGGATAATCTTATAGGTATTTCTGCCGTATTCCTCCTGAAATGTCTTCATATCGAATGCCCAGTTGCCAACACGGTTGGGATTGGTGTGTGAAATGATGATGCCGTTCCGGTCGAGAATGTACACCTTCACACCGTCGCTGACCAGCTTTTGAAATGTGCGGAACAGTGCTTCATACCGCGAGGTAAGTACAATCATTCCGACAACCTTGCCATCCTGAGCATATACGGTCTTGCCGTACGCCAGACCATAAGTAGAAATATCATCCACATCCCAGAAGCGCAGATTCCAGCTGGTATCGGTCTCACCACTGTAATGCTTGATGTACCAGTAGGTGTTTTTCAGGCTTTTCAGATTGTTTTCATCCGGGTCAGTCGAAAACATGCGGCGGTCGTTCATCAGAATATCGATCGTCATATCCATGCCGATCCGTTTGAACTGACGGTCGGTCTGCTCCAGCAGCATTTGGATGGCACAGCTGCTCTTTTCACTTTTCGGCGCCGTCAGATCATCGTAAAAATCCTCATACAGTGCATCCATCGCCTTCACCATGTTGGTGCGGTTGACCGAGTTGCTGTCGCTGATCTGCTGCAGTACATCTACGCGGGCCTTGCCTTTTTCGCCTACTACAAGCTGAAAGGTAAAATATCCGATCGCGCAGACCGCAATCGCTACCGAAATCAGCACGCACAGCAGACTGGTCGCTATCATGCTCTGCGACATTTTGCGGCGTTTGCTTCCGCAAAGCAGCATACGCCATACCCCATTTCTCTTTTCTCTCTGCAATGTGCTCGCTCCTCTGCCATATTCCTGCGCTGTCAAATTCCGTCGATTGCACCGCTTCTTTTATGATACAGGAAATATGGCAAAAATGCACACCCTTATCCTTCCAGCAAGAATGTGCATTTCAACCAGTTTTATCAGATACCCAAACGTTCGTACTGCTCCGGCAGTGCGTCGTGTGCCGCCATACAGCGTTTCATCTGCTCGATGCAGTGCCGCTCCAGTGCTTCATCGTGCAGCGGATGCTCCTGTGCATAATCCGATTCGATATCGAACAGCAGTGTTTCCTCGTTATACGGCGAACGACCGACAAACTGCTGCGAATCATTGCCCCAGTGAATAATATCCGCCGGGAAACGGTATACCGGATAGTCCGTCCAAGGCAGGAAGCGACCCATCTCAATCCGCTTGTAATCCTCGGTGTTTACAGCATCGTTGCCGCCGTAGAACTGACGCAGAACGGTCGGCATAGCTGTGTAAACGTACAGCGGCTGGTTTTTCTCGTCCTTTGCGGCACGGAAATAGGTGTATTTGCCGTCCGTCCACGCCATCTGCTTGCCGAAATAGCCGAAGATCGCACCGTCACGAACCTTGTCGATCTCACCGCGCAGCAGCGGCAACAGGCTCTTGCCGTGGATTGGATACTGCAGCACCTCCTGCGAAATCTCGTAATACTCCATCACGGTCGGCAGAACATCAATGTTCTGCGTTACTGCACTGCATCGTCCTGGCTGTACACCGGGTGCCGAAATCATCAGCGGGATGTGGAAAACCTCGTTGTACGGCGCCATATAGTTTTTCGCCATATAGCCGTGCTCGCCGAGATGATAGCCGTGGTCCGTGGTAAACACCAGCATAGTGTCCTCCCACATGTTGTACTTATCCATCACATCAAGAATTTCACCGAGATGACGGTCAGTCATGGTCATGACAGCCTTGCAGCGTCTGCGCAGATGCTCGGTCTCCGCCTCATTAAACTCGTTTGGCGCATAGGACGGATGCGTGAAGTCCGGTCCGTCATAGTCGCCTTCCTTCTCGTACAAATCGAGATAATACTTCGGGCAGTCATACGGCTCATGCGGGTCAAACGCCTCTACCCACAGAAAATAGTTATCCGCGTCATGATTGTCCTCCAGCCATTCCGCTGCATGCCACATGGTCTTTACGCTCGGATAATCATACTCTGTGTGAAAGTGCGAACGGTTTTCATGTTCAGCTTCGGTCCACGAGCCTTTAAACCACTTCGGCGGCGTATCCGGACGAATACCGTCCTTACACGGACGCGTCCACACCGGATCACATTCCTGACCTCGGTTGACCTCCCATGCGGTAAACCCCTTGACATAATTTTCACCGCCGCAGATGATATAGTGCGCATGATCGGCAAACATCTGCGTATGCACATTCTTTTCACCAGAAAGAATGCTCTGCAGGCTCTGATCAAACGGCTCCATTGCTCCCCACGGTTTTTCAAGAAAGTTCAGCCGTCCGGTCATGATGTCGCGGCGTGCGGGCATGCACGGCGCAGAGCCGCACCAGTGGCTGTCAAACACGACAGATCGCCGCGCCAGCCGGTCAATATTCGGTGTGATGGCCGCGTCCTCGCCCGCACCATACGCGGACAGCATGCGTCGATTGAGTGTATCGCACAGAATGAAGATGGTTTTCATGTTGTTCCTCCCTGTTATTCTTACGGCTGCTGCAAGCCGATTCTCGCATATTGCTCTGCCGGCGCATCGTTTTCCTGCATCAAACGACGCATTAAATCAATCATGTGCTGCTCCTGTATCAGATCCTTTATCGGGTGTTCTTGCTTAGGATCGGTCTGCAGATCGAACAGTGCATCTCGGTTTTCCTCCGGCGCAGTGGACATGCATGGATAAAAATCCTTTGGCATGGCAATTTTCAGCGTTCTGCACCCTTTGGTAAAGGAAAACGGCTCGTGCAGCGTCAGTTTCTGCAGTTCTTCCGGTGCATACATGGCTCGCTGATGCAGCGGCAGCAGCGTATAATCATAGAGCGCTGTGCCCGGTCGATCAGCCCGCATATATACCCATCGACCATCTGTCACGCAGACATGCGCGCCGAACATACCAAACAGCGCAGCATCACGAACTGGTATATCCTGCTGCAGAACGGTTTGCAGGTCGTGACCCTGCATATCCGGTGGAACAGGTACGCCAAAGTACGACAGTAGCGTCGGCGCAAGGTCGATAGTCTGCACCAGAGCTTTCCGGCGTTCTCCTGCTGCTCCGGTTCGCGGATCCCAAATGAACAGCGGTGTGTGCGACAGCTCCTCGTAAAACAGCGGACGATTTTTCGCCCACCATCCATGCTCTCCCAGCAAAAAGCCGTGGTCGGTCGCTACGATGAGCATGGTGTCCTGCCACATCCGATGTACATCCATGTAATCGAGCAGTTTGCCCAGATATGCATCACACATGGTCAGCAGTGCACCGTACTGATTGCGGCAGTGCACCTGTGCAGCCAGAGGTTCCGTCACATGGTCATAAGGCGGCCAATCAAACCGCGTCCCATTATAGTCATCCGAATAGCGCTTCTGATACTCTTCCGGCACAAAAAACGGCTCATGCGGATCAAAGGGTTCGATATGCAGCAGCCAGTTATCCGCATCACGGTTTTCATTCAGGAATTCATACGCCAGACCGAACACCTTCTCCAGCGGCTGCTTTCCCCGTCCGCGGATATAGGCACGGTTAACTTCATCCTGTTTATTTGCCTGCCCCAAATGCGGCGGCAGTTCCACTGCACCGACATGAGCCTTCCACGGATCACCTTCCTGTCCTCGCACGCACTCCCATGAGTTATAGCGCGTGTGATAGGTAGCACCGCCATCCTCCCAGTAGTGCTGATGATCCGAGATCAGATGCGTGTATACGCCGCTTTTCTTGAGCAGCTCCGGCATTGAGTCATCAAACGGCTCGATTGGTCCCCAGCTTCGGTGCAGAAAATTATACCGTCCGGTGTGCAGCTCCCGCCGAGCAGGCATGCACGGCAGTGAGCCGGCATAACAGCGGTCAAACATGACCGAATGCTTTGCCAGACGGCTGAAATTCGGCGTTTGCGTCCAGCCGCAGCCATACGGCTCCAGACAGTGCCGGTTCAGTGAATCAAAAAGCAGTAAAATTGCTCTCACCGGTGCACTCTCCTTTCGTCCGAATACGACTTTCCCAGTGTATTGTTCTGTACGACTTGATTATAGCGTCCGGAGACAAAATCCGTCTTTCGATTATTTGAGGGATTTTTTCACTTTTTTGTGTTTCGATGAGTAAACAGATAAACGACTCTGTAAACACAAAAAGACAGCTTTCGCTGTCTTCAGTCTGTCGAAAAAGTCAATCTATCGTTTTTACTTTTCGTGCGGCAGCACGCATAAAATAGAATTTGCACAGCAAATTCATAATTCCCGGGGGCGTGTACCTCGGGAATTATACAAGGGACGAAAAATTGTGCCCGTAGGGCGCGGCTTTTCGTCAAGATTCGATTGAAATCGTGGTTTCAATCGAGAGGCTGTCGAAAAACGGAGTTTTTCGACAGCCTCAAGACAGCTTTCGCTGTCTTTTTGTTATTTCAGCATATCCCGCTTGATTTTCCCAATCCGGATATAATACCAGACCAGATTGAGCGCCGCCGCGCACACCCATGCTGCGCCCTCCGCAAAAAATACGCCGCTCTGCCCGATGAAGGTTGGCAGCACGAGCGCCGCGCCCATGCGCATAAGCATTTCTACAAAGCCAGAGAGTGTCGGCACAGTCATCTCGCCCAACCCCTGCAGTGAGGAGCGGTATGCCTGCAGCACGAACAGTGCAAACAAAAATGCCATCAGCACCATAAGATACTGATAGGCCACCGCCAGCGCATCTGCCGCGCCCGCTTCCTCGGTCGAAAGAAACAGTCCCAGCAGCGGTTTGCCCGCAAGAAGCATAGCCGTCACGATGGCGGCTGTAAATCCGGCGGATAGGGCCAGTACCGCCCGAATGCCTGTATCAATGCGTGCCGCGTTTCGTGCACCGCGGTTCTGCCCCATGTAGGCTGTCATGGCATAGCCAAACGCCACCGATGCACTTTCGAGTATGCCGTACAGCTTGTTTGCCGCCGTGTAGCCCGCCACAAACACCACGCCGAAGCCGTTCAGCACGGACTGCAGCACCATGCCGCCCAGTGTGATCATGCTCATCTGCAGACCAGTCGGAATACCAAGACGGCACAAGTGCAGCAAAATCGCAGGGTCGGTTTTCCAGTCGACTTTGGCCAGCTGAACGAACGGCAGCCGTCGCAATGACCGCAGACACAACAGAAACGCAATCAGCTGTGCCAGTACGGTTGCGAACGAGGCCCCGAAAATGCCCCACCCAAACCCCATCACGAACAGCAGGTCGAGTGCAATATTGGCAAAGCTTGCCGCGATGATCGCGAGCAGCGGCGTTCTGCTGTCGCCCAGACAGCGTAGCACGGCCGCCGCCATGTTGTACGCAATGATGATGAGCGAGCCGCCGAACTGCACATATAAGTACGTCTGCGCTCCACCGAACACCGCAGGATCGGTGTGCAGCAACGAAAGCAGCGGCCTTACCAGCAGCAGGCTGATGATCGTCACCGCAATGCCGAACCAGCACGACAGCTTAACGATCATAGCCAGTACACGACGCAGCCGGTCATAGGCGCCCGCACCGAACTCCTGTGCTGCGAGGATTGCAAAGCCCTGGGTAAAGCCCTGCAGTCCCCATAAAACCAGCCAGTTGATCCAGTCCGCCGCACCGATGGACGCCAATGCCTGCATGCCGACACCGCGTCCGATGATAATCGTATCCACAATGGTATATAGCTGCTGAAACACGCTGCCCAACATCAGCGGCAGCGAAAACAGCAGAATCAGCCGTATCGGACGGCCGTGTGTCATATCGGTAACGCGCACCCTATCACACCTCCCTTGCGAAAAAATCATAAAACCCAAAGCGCAGAAGGAGACAGAACTGCACTTCGGGTTTCAAAACGACGGTACCGCAGAATGCTGTTGATTTACCGCACGGCGAGATAAAACGCAGTACCGCCGCTGCCATGGTCATCAATCAGAGGAAATCGCCGCACAGGCTGAGGGCCGCCTCATCCGCGATAACGATCGCGTCGTTGTGCAGCTGCAGAATCGAACCGGGCACCTTGGGCGTTACCGGACCGAAGCAGGATTCACGGATAGCCCATGCCTTGTCCTCGCCGCTGGCAACGACCAGCACCTTTTTTGCGGTCATGATGGTGTGAATGCCCATCGAGTAGGCACGGCGCGGCACCTCATCCTCGCTGGCGAAAAGCGCTTGTTTGCCTCGATGGTGGACTCGGTCAGCTCCACGCAGTGCGTGCCCTTGGCGAAGCAGTCGTCCGGCTCGTTGAAGCCGATATGGCCGTTGCGGCCGATACCGAGCAGCTGAATATCCACATCGCCCACACTGCGGAGCACCGCGTCATAGCGGGCGCACTCCTTTTTCTCGTCCGGCTCCATGCCGTTCGGCAGATTGATACGCGACGGGTCAATGTTCACATGGTCAAAAAAGTGGTCGTGCATGAAATAATGATAGCTCTGGTCGTTTTCCGGCTTCATGCCATAGTATTCATCCAGATTGACCGTAGTCACATCCGCAAAATCCAGATCGCCCTTTTCGTACCACTTGACCAGCTGCTCATATGTGCCGATCGGCGACGAACCGGTAGCAAGACCGAGCACGGAATCCGGCTTGAGGATGACCTGCGCGGAAATGATATTTGCCGCCTTGCGGCTCATGTCCTTGTAATCCTTTGCACGAATGATTCTCATAACGAAAAAGCCTCCAAACGCTTATAAATCCTTATACTTTTCACGCAGCGCGAGCAGCTCGCTCTCCTGCACATACTCGGTCAGGCAGCCTACGCCGGTAACACTCTTGCCGCCTGTGATGTTGCCGAACCGCACACAATCCGCAAACGGATAGCCGTGGTACAGACCGTACATCAGTCCTGCAAGGAACGCATCGCCCGCACCGGTGGAATCCTTACAGGTGAATTCCGGAATATTGCGCAGCAGACGCGGCGTGCCATCCTCGAGAATGAGACAGCCGTCCTTATCCAGCTTGACTAGCGGGTGCTCAAAATACTCCGCCAGCACGCGGAGCGCCTCCTCCGGCGTGTCCCTGCCGGTAATCTTGAGCGCTTCCTTGGTATTCGGCGTATAGTAATCCGCCAGACGCAGATAATCACCGTACTTCTCAAAGCTCAGCTCATCATCCCAGCCCATGTCGAAAATCAGAATGGCTCCTTCCTCGTGCAGCTTGCGATATACCGGCAAAAAGCCTCCTGCATCTGCACCAGCTTAGCGCCCTTGGACATGGTATATACCCGCTCGAGCAGCTCGTCCGTGATGGCGGTCGGCTTGCAGTAGGTCGCAAATGTGCGGTCGCCGGGCGTGAGCATGGCACTGGTGACATTCACCGGAATACCGGTCTCGCCCTCCGCCGCCAAATTGTACGGAGAAACGCCGTTCTGCTCAAACTGCGCGCGGGCAAAGCCGGAAAACAGATCGCTGCCGAGATAGGTCGCCAGACGGGTCGGAATGCCCAGACGGGCGGCGTTTACTGCCGTACCCGGTGCACCGCCGCCGAGCAGCACGCGGAAATCCTGCGAAAAGATCTCCTCGCCCTCCTGCGGCACGCGCGGCATGCCGACATACATCAAATCCACATTGGTCACACCGACCGAAGCGAGAAACGACATGTGTCAGTCCCTCCAGTCCCCGATGTACGGCGCGTTGAGCTTGATATACTCGTCGGTCAGCTTGCTTGCCAGCGAGTACGAGCCGACCAGCGGGTGCATGGTCAGACACTCGGTGATATCCTTCCTGGAGCGGTTGACGATGCCGCGTGCCGCCAGACGCTCGTAATATTTTACGCGGCGGATCATTTCCAGATTGCTCTCCGGAATATTGGTGATATGGTGCGGCTTGCAGCCCTCACGGGAGATATCGCAGGTGACCTCAATAATATCGGTCGGCTCGAGGCCCTCGATGGCATTGCCGTTCGGCGCGCACAGAATCATCGTGCCCATGCCGCCGGAGGTGCAATCTCGATGAACTTGAGCGCAACGCCTGCGTAGCCGCCCGCGTCCTTGGAATACACATCAAACGTCCACGGCTTGTCGCGGTGAACACCGGTCTCGTTGGCCATATAGTTGTTCTCGCGGATGCCGTACCACTTTTCAAAGCACTTGAGACCTGCCTCGAAGTCGTTCTCAATGTCGATCTTAGACAACTCCTCGGTCATGTGGCGGTTGATGTCGCAGATCATCTCGCCGCGCGTCTGCTTGGCATTCAGAATGTTGGCAACCGCCTTTTCACGGTAGTAGAAGTAGTAGAGGTACTCATTGAGCACGCAGCCGCGGTCCTCGAGCAGCTTTTTCTCGAAAAAGCGCATATCGGTCTTGGCGTAAGCCTCGTCATTGGCGATCAGCTCGGGCATGATCTCCTTTCCGTCCACCTTGATGCTCTGGAAGTAGGACAGATGATTCAAACCGTAGCACTCGCCGTAAATGCGGGACGCATCCACGCCGTACAGGTCGGCAAACTGGTGCAGCATGCCGCTCGGCGCGTCGCAGATACCGTAGGTGAAATCATATCCCATATCACGCAGCGCCTGTGAAACCACGCCCGCCGGATTGGTAAAGTTGAACACCTTGACGCCCGGCTTTGCCAGCTTTTTGATCAGCTCGCAGTACTCAGCCAGCGCCGGGATCGAGCGCATGGCAAACGAAACGCCGGCAGCACCTGTGGTCTCCTGACCGAGAATACCCAGATCAAGCGCCAGTCGTTCATCGCGCACGCGAGTCGCGTCGCCGCCGACACGGATGGTCGTGATGACGTAATCCGCATCGGTTACCGCCTCCTCCGCACTGGAGGTCAGCGTGAACTTCATGGTCGGGCACAGCATACGCGCAACATGTGCCGCCAGACCGCCGTAGATGCGGAGCTTTTCCGGATCGTTATCCATAAATACCAGCTCATCAATGTGCAGCTCCTCCGCACGCTGTGCAATGCTCTTTGCGAGGAACATAGAGCGTACACCGCCGCCGCCGATTACCGTTAATTTCATAAAAAGATACCTCCTGTTATCGAATCAGATACCGTTTGCAGCTGGACCAGCCGATCATGCCCGAGGCAAATCCGGACAGACCGCACGGGAACAGCAGCACATACGGCAGAGAAAGCGGGAAAAACAGCACTGCCGGAATCAGCAGCAGCGCATTTACGCCCAGCCCCAGCACAGTCATGCCGGGACGGAGCAGACACAGCAACCACGCATTTTTCGCCGCCGCTGCAAACGAGATGTCCACCGCTGCCTGCACCGCCCAGAAATTCTGAAAAAACGCAGCTGTGACGCAGAGCAGCAGCATACCCAGCAGCGCCGGGAAAAATCCGTCCGCCGTTACCAGCATCACGCCCATCCACAGCAGCGCAAGCTCGGCCAGTCCGCACAGAAGATTACGCACCGTATCCTGCCGCAGTGCCGCAAGAAAGTCGGTCCACACATCATTTGGCACATCACGCGCCATATTGACCGTGCAGCGCGCCATAGCAGCTCGAGCCGTGCCAAAGGTCACAACCGGCAGACAGCACAGCAGAAACAGCACGTTCAGCTTGACGAGCTGCCAAAACTCCCGTACAAGGGTCTCCCCGACCCATGCGGCGCCGGTCTTTTCCGGTGCATCCTTGGCAATGCCCGGACCTTCCTTCAAATAGGATGGACGAAACACAGATTTTCCTCCTGTCAGAACGCGATCGCGCGTTCGGTCTGCTTATCGAACAAATGGATGCGACTCATATCCACAGCCGCGGTGATGGTGTCGCCCGCATGAATCGGCTCGCCGGACGGCGTACGCACGGTCACGGACGTACCGTCACAGGTGCAGTGCGCGTAAATCTCCGCGCCCATCAGCTCGGCAATATCCACATGCATGGTGAGCGTATGCGCCGCATTCTGCGTAAACTTTTCACCCGAGGTGTGCAGATTCTCCGGACGGATGCCGAACACGACCGTCTTTCCAACGTACTCACTCAGCGCATCGCTGCCCGCAAAGTGCAGGCTCTGGTCCGCGAAGGTCAGCTTGTAGCCGTCCGCATCGCGTCCCAGCTCGGCGTCCATGAAATTCATCTGCGGCGAACCAATGAAGCCCGCTACGAACAGATTGCACGGATGGTCATACAGCGTCTGCGGTGTGTCCGCCTGCTGAATCTCGCCGCCCTTCATAACAACAATACGGTCGCCCATGGTCATGGCCTCGGTCTGGTCATGCGTGACGTAAACAAAGGTCGTATCCAGCTTCTGATGCAGCTTGATGATCTCGGTGCGCATCTGGGTGCGCAGCTTGGCATCCAGATTGGACAGCGGCTCATCGAGCAGGAATACCGCCGGGTCGCGCACCATCGCACGTCCGAGCGCGACACGCTGCCGCTGGCCGCCGGAAAGCTGCTTGGGCTTGCGGTTGAGCAGATGCTCGATATCCAGCACCTTAGCCGCCTCGTGCACCTTGCGGTCGATTTCGTCCTTAGGTGTTTTTCGCAGCTTGAGCGCGAATGCCATGTTCTTGTAAACCGTCATATGCGGATAGAGCGCGTAGTTCTGGAAAACCATCGCGATATCGCGGTCCTTCGGCGCTACATCGTTCACCTTGCGGTCACCGATGTACATTTCGCCGTCCGAAATCTCCTCCAGACCCGCGATCATGCGCAGTGTGGTGGATTTGCCGCAGCCGGACGGTCCGACCAGTACGACGAACTCCTTATCCTTGATCTGCAGGTTCAGGTCGGAGATAACCTCGATATCACCGGGGTACACCTTCTTGATGTGATTCAAACTAATGCTTGCCATGTAATTTCACCTCGTTTATTCTTTGACCGAACCCGCGGTCAGGCTGGAAACGACCTGCTCCTGGAAGATCGCAAACACGATGATCGAAGGAATGACCGCAATGGTAACTGCGGCAAACAGCGCCGTATAGTTAAAGCTGAACTGGCTGGTAAAGTAGCTGAGCGACAGCGGCAGCGTGCGGGCACTCTCGCTGCTGGTCAGGATCAGGGAGAACGTAAATTCGTTCCATGTATTGAGGAAGCACAGCACAGCTGCGCTCGTAAGACCGCCCTTGGCGCACGGCATCATGATCTGGAAGAACGTGCGCAGGAAGCCCGCACCGTCGATGTAGGCGGCTTCTTCGATCGCCTTGGGAATGGACTGGAATGCGCCGCGCAGGATGAGCAGGCTCATCGGCATATTCAGTGCGGTATTGACCAGAATCAGACCCGCCTTGGTATCGTACAGGCCCAGATTGTTGACCACGCTGTACACCGGCTGCAGCAGTGCCGTCATCGGAATGACGAGCGACAGGCTGAGCAGCATGTACAGCAGCTTATCGCACGGAAAGCGGAACCGCGCAAACGCGTAGCCTGCCATAGCGAAGACGAGCACATTGAGTACGGTCGCACAGCAGGTGACGATCACGCTGTTGCCGAAGAACTTGAAGATCGGCGCCATATCCAGTGCGGACTGATAGCCGTCAAACCCGAAGTGCGTCGGCAGCGAAATGCCGTTCGACAGGATCTCCGCATTCGTCTTGAACGAGGACAGGATGACCCAGATGATCGGGAACAGCGCAACAACCACACACAGCGCCATAAACAGATATTTGAGCACAAAGCACAGGCGTTCTCTGCCGGTCATTGCACCGAAGCTGGTTTTCATTTGTCGAACGCCTCCTTAGTAGTCTTCTTCGTTGACGCGCATCGCCTTGTTGATGAGCGTCATGCAAACGACACCCGCGATGACGATGCAAACGCCGATTGCATTCGAGTAGCCGTAGTTATTTTCGTTCTTGTACACGCTGTACAGCATGAGCGGCAGGTTCATGGTAGCCGAGCCGGGGCCGCCCTTGGTGGTGATGTAGATCAGGTCGAACATCTGCAGCATATAGGTTGCCGCCATGACCATGGTCGTGCCGATGATCTTGCGCAGCAGCGGCAGCACAACGAACATATCGGTCTGGAACGAGGTCGCACCGTCCACACGGGCCGCTTCGAGCACCGAATCGTCAATGGTCAGCGCCTCGGCGAGCACGAGCGTCGTGGTGTAGCCCGCAAACAGCAGCCACGTCATGGTGACGGACGGGAACGCCGTTGTGGTATCCATCAGCCAGTTATGCGTCAGGCTTTCCAGACCAACAGCCTTGAGGATGGAATTGACCACGCCGTACTGCGGGTTGAAAATATTGAGGAAGATCATGCCCATTGCGGCGTTGGAGATGATATTCGGAATCATGTATGCCGTACGGACAAATTTCCAGCCGCGCGGCTTTTTGTACAGCACAAGCGCCAGGATAACGCCGATGGAGACATGAATAATACAGTGGATCAGAATCCAGACGACCGTGTGACCGCACGCCTGCCGGAAGGTCGCATCGCTGAACAGCTGTGTATAATTCTGCAGACCGATGAATGTCATCGAGTCGCCCGTCAGCCGGTAATCAAACAGCGAGGAAACAAACACGATCACCAACGGAACAGCATAGACCAGCAGGAACAATGCGACAGCCGGAAGCAGGAACACCGGCAGCCAGCCCTTTTTACGTTTCATAAAGCGGTTTCCTTTCTTGTTGAGGAGAAAAACAGGGACCCGTTTTTGACGGGTCCCTGCGGTAAACAGTTTACTGGTTCTTCGCTGCAGCATCCGTCAGCGTCTGGCAGAAGCCCTTTGCGTCCAGCTCACCCGAAGCGAGCAGCGGGAGCTGCTGGCTCATAACGTCGAGCAGGTTGGAGTACATCGTAGCCTGCAGAGTATCCGAGCGCTTTTCACCCTCAGTGGTTGCAAGGTCAAGGAACTCAGCAAGCAGCGGGTACTTGTCCTTTGCGGTGTCGGTCAGCTCTACCGTGTTGGAGGCCGGAACCATGCCCTGCATCTCCATTGCGGTCTGCTGTGCCTCAGCCGAGGTAAAGAACTTGACCATCTCAATGGCAGCCTCTTCTACCTTCGGGTCGTCCTGCTTGGTAACGATGTAGCCCTGAATCGGTGCATCGTATACAAAGTTGCCCGGGAACAGCGCTACGCCGACCTTATCAGCGAAGCCTTCCTCTGCCATGGAGGTATCGGAGAAATCACCGATCATCCACGGGCCGTTCGCCAGCATTGCGGTCTGGCCGGACAGGAAGTTGTTTGCAGCATTCTCATACTTGCCGCCGATTGCATCCTGCGTGGTGTAGTTCTGGTACATCTTCTGGATCTTCTCGGCTGCTGCGATCATTTCCGGCGTGTTGTAGTCGGTCGGGTTCATGGTATTCATGAACTCCAGGCCTGCGTCCGACTCGGTGCCTACCATAGCGCCCATCCACAGCTGGGTTACCCACGCAGAATCTGCGGTATCCATGGACAGCGGGGTGACGCCGGCTGCCTTCAGCTTGTCGCACTGCTGGAAGAACTCGTCCCAGGTCTTAGCCGGCTCGGTGATGCCTGCCTGCTTGAACAGCTCCTTGTTGTAGAAGTAACCGATAACCTGACCTTCCATCGAGGAAGCGTAGATCTTGCCGTCGCGGCTGTTGGTAGCCAGTGCGGTATCGGAATACAGTGCCTTCCAGTCTGCATCGGAATTTACCGCATCGGTCAGGTCAACTGCCAGATCCTTGGCAACGACCATATCCAGCAGATTGTAGCCGCCGCCGTAAATAACCGGCGGGAGATCGCCCGTGCCAAGCTGTACCTTGATCTTGTCGATGTAGTTCTGGTCGCCCGGAACGTCTTCCTTCTTGATCTCGTACTTGCCTGCGTACTTCTCATTGAATTCCTTAATCAGTTCATCGCATACCGGAGCGGACGTATTCGTGCCGCACTGGAACGTCGGATAGTTGATGGTGATCACACCGGAGCTGTCACCGCTCTGTGCAGAATCATCCTTCTTGCCGCCGCAGCCGGTCAGTGCGCCGGTCAGCAGCGCGCCTGCCATCAGCAGGGAGAGGATACGCTTTGTTTTCATGTGGGGTTCCTCCTCTTTCTCTCCTTACGGCATTTGTCTCATTCAAATACCGCTCTGTGTTTTGTTGTATTTATTATACCCGAGGAACAGTCTGCCCTCAATGCAGTAAACCGGTCAAAACATATGACGATTTTGCTTTTCGTTCACACGCTCTGCACTCCTCTTTGAAAACATAGGATTATTTTGCGCCAAAACAGGATATTTTTTTCTAATGTCGCTTCTCCCCCTCCGGATGGTACACAAAGCGGTCGAATTGTGGTATATTTAGGGTAACTCCGCAGTTCTATTATATGGTGCTGCCCTTGTATAGTTCGCAGAAGCTCCCGTGAGGTGTATTGTATGGCAAAACGCAAGATCTCTCTTATCGGGCTGGTCGTTGTGATGATATGTGTTCTGGTATTCGCACCTGTTGTCACCGCCGGCATCTATTTTATCCATACCGTATCCGGTCAGCTGCAGCATACCGCCAGCGAGACGGTTTCCATGTATCTGAACGAATTCACCGACCGCACCGACCGCATGATGGAGACCCTGCGGGATGGTGTGTACTACCTGACCTCAGACAGTGCCGCCCAGCAGATGATGAACAGCAGCAAACCGCTCACCCAGATCCAGATTCTCCGGCTGGAGCAGAATTTCAGCCGCGCATTCTCGCTCGGCGATTCGCTCAACCCCGATGTGGTCAGCGCCATCTATCTGATCAAAAACGACCAATATGTGCCGGTCTACGGCGGCAACTACTATTTGAATACCTCGTGGCGCGTCCGGCAGATGTACCAGACGCACGAGGACTGCAACTCCGCACGCACGCTGTACACGCACTACACCATCATTGGATACGCATATATGATCGTCGATTTTGTTGACCTCAACACCATGCAGCCGCTTGGCAAAATCATCGTGGAGCTGAACATCGACAAGCTGCTCTCCACGCTGTCGCTGAACCAGCTTTACCCTTCCACTGTCGTCATTTTCAGCGGTGCTCAGGGCAAACGCATCGGCTCTCTGCAGACCGACCTGTTCCGCGAGAACGAGGATATGAACAAGTGGTATCATGCGTCCAGCTCACTCCGAAAAAGCCGTGAGCGCGTGGACATCTATATTCCAAACGCCGAAATCCTCACCGGTGTGCGCCAGAGTACGCGTGTGTATTTTCTCGTCTGTGCTGCCATCCTGATCCTGGCTCTGCTGCTGGCCGCCACCTGTCTCATCCTGCTGCTGCGTCCTCTGCGGCAGATGCTGCACACCATCGGCAGTATCGGCAGCGGTGATTTTTCCGTGCGCATGGATGAAACGCCCTACACCGAAACGACCGCTATCTCGCATGCCTTCAACGACATGGCCGACCGGCTGGACACCCTGTTTCAGGAGGTCTATCAGCGCGGTCTGCTGCTGCGTGACGCAGAGATTCATCAGCTGGAGAGCCAGATTCAGCCGCACTTCATCTTTAATATTCTCGAGCTGATCAATGTCCGCTGCATGGTAGCCGGTCAGCCGGCCATCTGCACCACGGTGCAGAATCTGGCACAGCTGCTGCGGGCAAGCGTTGTTAACCACGGCAAGCAGATTATCACCCTGCAGGAGGAACTGGATTCTGTAAAATACTATCTCGCCCTGCAAAAGGAACGCTTTGAGGAAAAGCTGCAGTACACCGTCGATGTGGAGGACGACAAGCTGCTCGGCTGCTACCTGCCTAAGCTGACCATTCAGCCGCTGGTAGAAAACAGTATCGTACACGGACTCGAGCCTAAGCGTCACGGCGGCTGGGTGCGCGTCAGCATCTGGGAGGAGGAGGACGCCGTGTACATCCGCGTGCACGATGACGGCGTAGGCTTTGACCCGTCCGCCATCCCCCAGCCCGGCAGCGACGACAAGCACCACACACATGTTGCGCTGCACAACATCGAGCGCCGTTTTCAGCTGCTGTACGGCGAGCCCTACGGCATGTCGATCAAATCCGAACCCGGACACGGCACGAGCATCGTGCTGACGCTCCCCATCATCACCGCACCGCCCGAAAAGGAGAAAGACCTATGCTGAAAGTTATGATCGTTGACAATGAATCCGCCATCCGCAAGGGTCTGGTACACTGCATCCACTGGGGCGACCTCGGCTGTGAGATTGCCGCACAGGCAGACGACGGCATGATGGCGCTCGAGCAGATTCCGGTCATTCAGCCGAATATCGTTATCAGCGATATCCGCATGCCCGGAATGGACGGTCTTGAGCTTGCCGAGATCATCGCCCGCGACCATCCCGGCATCAAAGTCATCATTTTGACCGGCTATCCGGATTTTGCCTACGCGCAGCGTGCCATCCAGTATCATGTGGTTGATTTTGTACTCAAGCCGATGACGGTAGAAAACCTGACCAATGCCATCGAAAAGGCCAAGGCCGCCATAGCGGAAGACCGCAGCAGTCAGGACCTGCAGGAGAAGCTCTCCACGACCTCGGCGCGCAACATGGAGCTGCAGCAGAGCATGCTGCTGCATGACCTCATCCACCGTGTTGCATGCTCGCAGCTGTATGTGCTCAACCGCCTGGCTCAGCTGAAAATGGACCTGCACAGCTATTTTGTACTCAAGCTGCATATTACCTCGCTGTCCGAGGAAGCGCTGACCGAGGAAGAATACAACGAGTATCTCAATCAGTCGCAGGAGATTCTGTCCGACTGTCTATCCTCCTACCAGCATTACTACATTGCCCGCGGCACGCAGGACTGCTTTGTGGTCATCTGTGCCGCCGGTGAAGCACCCATCACCGCACTGTGCAAGGAAGCAGTCAATATTGTCGGAAGTCTGGCTCATTTTCTGCTGTTCATTGGCATTTCCAACTGCAATGACAATCCCATCTGCCTCGCCGATGCCGCCGACGAGGCCGCACAGGCGGTGCGCTTCACCGTCTTCACGCCCGACCATCCGGTGACGCACTTCGCTGAGCTCAGCTCGTTCCCGCAGCAGCTGACCGACGAAATCTTTGAAATGCTCTCTGCCCTTAAATCTGCGATGGAGCTGCGTAATCCCGCCGACACAGAGCAGCTGCTCGACTGCATTTTCGCCTATGCGGACAGCAACAAGCTGCCGCCGGATACCGTGCGCAATATCTGCGTATATATTCACCAGTTCGGCATGGAGCTGCAGTTTCCCGGAATGGCCGGACATTCGCTCGAGGGCAGCAGCATTTCCTCGCTCAAGCGCATTATGGAGACCAACTCCATCGCCGAGATGGAATCCTGCACCCGCGCACTCGTGCAGCAAACGCAGGACATGGCGCAGAGCAGCGCCGCCAGCGCAGACCATATCGTTTCCTCGGTACAGGCCTATATCAGCGCACACTATGGCGAGCAGCTTTCGCTCGACCAGCTCGCCCAGCAGTTCTATCTCAGCTCAAGCTATCTCTCGCGCCTGTTTAAGCGCGAGACCGGCACAACGCTGACGACTTATCTGCAGAACGTGCGCATCGAAGCCGCAAAAAATCTGCTGCGCACTACGGCACTCAAAAGCTATGAAGTTGCCGAGCGGGTCGGCATTAACGATCCCGTGTATTTCTCACGCATATTTAAGAAGATCACCGGTCTCAAGCCGAAGGATTACCGTCACAGCGTGCAGAACGAATCATCCGTATAAACGGAAAGAATCGAAAACCGCTCCGGTACGCATCCCATCAGAACCTTTTCCGCAATTCTCAAAACTATCTGTGTGCCAGCAAATCGGTTGCATTTTCCGCACCTTTACTGTATAATATATAATCAAATATATTTAATTGTCAGTAAAATCCATGGCAATACCGCATGATCGAACAAGCGTGATCTGCGAGCAAATTCCACAGCCGGATCCGTCGCGGTACTGCCTATATAAAGGTAATCAGGAAAATGAATACAACCTGGGAAACACACAAATTTGAGCACTACATATTCAGCCTTTTGCTGGCAGTGGAAGTCATTATGTCCTTTACATTTTTAGGATATGTGCATATTCCGCCGATTTCCATTACCACGGCGTATATCCCTATCATCATTACCGCCTGCCTGTTTGGCCCGGCCGAGGCTTCCCTCGCGGGACTGCTGTTCGGTCTTGGCAGTCTGTATAAGGCTTCCGCGACCTATGTCATGCCTGCAGATGCGGTCTTTTCTCCGTTTCGGAGTGATTTTCCCATTGGAAGCATACTGCTGAGTGTCGGCACGCGTGTGCTGTTCGGTTTTCTGCTCGGCTGTCTGTTTCAGCTGGCACGCAAAAGCAAACGAAAGAATCTGTGTAAGCTGCTCATCACAATCGCGGCACCTAAGCTGCACGCGCTTTTGGTTTATACTGCGATGGGGTTGTTCTTCCCCTCTCTTGGTTTCAATTTTTCATCAATCTTTATGCTTGAAAAAAGCGACCTCATCATCCTGCTGTTCTGTGCTGCGGTCGTTCTGGCGATTGACAAGCTGTATCACAGTTCCTTTATCCAGACCTATAAAAAAGCGGTCAATGAATACGAAAACACCCCGTACTGGTCTCCGAAGATTGGTTTCGTGCTGGGGGCCGTAAGTACGTTTATCTTCTGTATGGCGGTCCTCTCGACCGTCTACTTCTCCAACCGTATGTACTACATGCTCGGGCAGCACAGCGTAGATGTCACACAGCACATCCATCGGGATATTCTCCACCTGCAGGTGCAGTTTTTGACTGCCATGCTGGCGCTCAACTTCATTCTGCTCATCCTCATCCTGATGGTCTACCGCTACATGAAATTTCGTGAGTACACCGGCGAGCTGGACTTCCTGACCGGCATTATGGGCCGCAAGCTGTTCCTGCACACCTGTCTCCGCAGCCAGAAGTCCCACGCCGGAACAGCCGGCTGGTTTCTGGTCTGTGATCTGGATTATTTCAAGCACATCAACGACAAATACGGCCATTCTGTCGGTGATGAGGTCCTCAAGCAGTTCGCCGAGCATCTGCAGAACACCTTTCGTTTCTGCGGCTTTGTCGGCCGTATCGGCGGTGACGAGTTTGCCGTAATGCTCGATATAAATCTGTCGCCGGACCAGCTGGAGCATCTGCTGACGCAGTTCCTGCGCGATATTTCCGGTATTCTCGAGCAGGTCACGGTCAGCTGCAGCATCGGCGCGTACCGCTTTGTTTTCCCGCAGGAGATCAAGCACCTGCTCACTGAAACCGACCGCGTGCTCTATCAGGCCAAGGAGAACGGCCGAGCGTGCTTCGTGATAGAGGATTCGACTGAAAAGTAAATTGCAAAAGCCGCACAGAGTAAAGCAGCTGTGCGGGCTTTTGTGTCTGTCGAAACACTAACGTTTTCCGAGCAGCCTTTCGATCGAATTTCGAAGAAAAGCCGCGCCCTGCAGGCACATTTTTCTTCCCTTGTGTATCTCGGAATTTATGAATGCTCCGCAAATTCTATTTTATGCGTGCTGCCGCACGAAGTACAAGAGTCGAAATGCTACTTTTTGACATACTAAAACGGAGTGCAAACGCACTCCGTTTTACTTTCGATTTTAGAAAGGCTGTGTATAACTCCATGTACCGATACCGAGCGGCGAGAACGCAAGGTAAACCGCTGCGACACAAATGAGAATCAGTGCGGTGGCAACCCAGCGATACTTCCACGGGGTAAGATCGACAGCGCCGATGTCCTTCTGTACCCATGCCTCCGGATGCTTTGTCTTGTTTCGCTGATTGAAAATGAACATAATCAGCAGCTCAACCGGCAGCATAACGAATACAGCATACAGATAATGGAACTTGCTGTTGAGGAACAGCAGGAACGAGCCGTAGCAGACCACATGCAGCGCCAGAATGACCTTTGCGCTGTATTTCGGCAGGTGCTTGAAGAAGAAGCCGCCGAATACGGCCGTCAGAACCGGCAGTGCAATCAGCATTACGAGGGAATCTAGGAAGGTCTTGAGACCTGCCGGGAAGAAGTAGATCAGCGGACCAACGATGGTGGTCAGCACCGCGAAGATGATGCCGACATTCTTGCCGACCTTGACGAGCTTGTCCTCGGAAGCGTCCTTGTCGATGAATTCCTTGTAGATATCCATGGTGAACATGGTATCTACCGAGTTCAGCACCGAGTTGAACGAGGACAGGATCGCACCGAGCATTACGGCTGCGAAGAAGCCCATCAGCGGAGCCGGAACAACCTGCGAAACCAGCTGCGGGTACGCTTCGTCCATCATGGATACCTGATCACCCTGCAGCTCAAACAGCGCATACGCGATAACGCCCGGCAGCGCAAGGTACATAAAACCAATAATTTTCAGAAACGCGCAGTAGAGTGCGCCCTTCTGTGCTTCCTTGAGGTTTTTTGCAGCAAGTACACGCTGAATAAACGACTGGTGCGTACACCATGACTGCAGACCGAGGAAGAACAGACCGGTAAATACGGTCGGCCACGGAACCGCAGGCGGCAGAGAATCCGCCGGAGCGATAGAGTTGAGCATATCCGAATGGTTTTCGATCAGGAAACGCATACCATCGATAACCGACAGACCGTCACCGCCTGCCGTTTTGCCGAGCACGCTCAGTGCGAAGAACGGGATCATGAAGCCGCCGATCAGCAGTCCGATGCCGTTTACGGTATCCGATACGGCAACGGCTTTCAGTCCGCCGAAGATGGCGTAAATCGAGCCGATGACACTGATGATGATACACAGAATGATAACGGCCTGGAACTTGGTTACGCCCAGAATACCGGATACGTTGAAGATATTTTCAAATACCAGCGAACCGGAGTACAGGATAACCGGAATCTGTACGACAATGTACAGCAGGATGTACGCGATGGAGAACCACAGCTTTGTGCTGCGGTCATAGCGCAGACCGATCAGCTCCGGAATGGTGGTAATGCCGCTTTTCAGATAACGCGGCGCCGCAAACAGCGCCAGCACGATACAGCACGGAGCCGCTACGATCTCGAACGCCATCGGGCTCATGCCCACACTCCATGTCTGGCCATTTGTGCCGACCAGCTGCTCTGCCGACAGGTTGGTCAGCAGCAGCGAACCTGCGATAACAAAGCCCGGCAGTCCGCGTCCGGCCAGAAAATAGCCGTCTGCGGTGCTCTGGTCATCGCCCTTTGTTTTTACATACGAAATGACTGCAACAAGTATCGTAAAACCGATAAACGTCGCCATAGTCCAAACCATTGGAATCCCCTCTTTCACGCGGTCCCTCAACCGCTTCAATTTCCCATATTTGTAATTTAATTCTCAAAAATGCGTATAGTTAGGGCGGACGCATGTGTCGAACTCTGCGTCCGCCCTGTCTATAAACTGTTTATGCTGTCAAATGTGTGTTTGAATTACTCCCACAGACCCTTGGACTTCATGTCGGAGACGTACTCATCGATATTGGAGGAGTCGATAACCTTGGAGCCGGAGTCGATGAAGGATTCAACCGAGCCGCCCTCAAGTACGGTAACTGCTGCTTCAACAGCCTTGTAGCCCATGTCGTAGCCCATCTGAGCGATGTCGATGGTCAGAGAGCCGTCCATAACAGCCTCAATGGCAGACTGGTTGCCGTCAAAACCGCACAGAACGGTATCTGCGTAATTGGTGTTGCCGGAATCCTTGATAACCTTTGCAGCTGCAAGCGCCATGTCATCCGCGATGGACAGAACTGCGTCTACGCCGTTCGGGTACTTCTGGATAACCGCCTCCATAGCGGCGGCTGCCTTGTCCGGCATGGTGTCGGTGTACTGCACTTCGAGCACCTGACCGCCTGCGGCTTCGATCGCATCGCGGTAGCCGCGCAGACGTGCTTCATGGGTCTCGTCGCCCTGTACGCCTGCGATGATAACCGCCGTCGGCTTGTCCTTGCCGAGTGCCTTGCAGGCCTCAGCAACCGCCTTGCCGCCGTTCAGCGCTGCGTCCTCGTTGCCGGTGCCAACGAAGCATGCCTTCTTGTCCGAGGTGAAGTCGGTATCGAGTGCTACGACCGGCTTGGTCGCGGTATCTACCAGCGTTGCGGTAGAGGTGGACTGCTGCGGAGCGATAACAACGGCGTCAATGCCTGGGTTGCCGAGTGCCGTCTCAATCATGTTGACCTGCTCATCATACGAGGTAGCCGAGGTCGGAGACTGGATTTCGACGTTTACATTGTCGTGCTCGCTGCCGTAAGCGCGCGCACCGGCAATAACCTTGTTGAAGTGACCGTCCGTATGCTTTACGATAACGGTTACGTTGTAGGCATCACCGGAAGCGTTGGAGCCGCTGTCGCCCGTACTGCCAGTCGATGCGGACGAACCGCCGCCGCAGCCTGCCAGCATGCCGGCACACAGAGCACTTACTAACGTCATTGCTAAAAGCTTCTTTTTCATAGTTCAAACACTGCCCTTTCTCTTCTTCTCATATTGATTTTCTTTCTTCTCTATGGGGGTGGTGCTGGAATTGCGAAAATGCTGTGGACTTAATGAAAAATCTTTTTCTTTTACGGTATCACCGGAACAATTCGACAAGAGCAATTTGCGAACAAATTTTGCGTCCTGATTAGGCGCGGCTTTGCAGCGATACTTTGTGTATTGCAAAAAGTCGGAACGACATCAGGCACAAAATTTTCGCAAAGTGCCGCAGACGCAATTGTTCGGTGATGCCGCACCAATTACTGGCTGATGGTCTGGCGCAGCGCGTCGATCGAGGTGTTGACACCTGCATCAACAGTCATGGTCAGGTCCTCCATCTCGAGGGAAACGTCTCCGTCGTAGCCCATCATGTGGCAAACGGAGAAGAATTCCTTCCACCACTGGAGGTCCTTGCCGCAGCCGACTGCAACGTAGTTCCATACACGGTCAGCGGACTCGGTAACTGGGCGAGGCTCGAGCAGACCGTCGGTGTCTGCCAGACCGCGCTCGATGCGGGCATCCTTGCCGTGAACGTGGAAAATGCAGCCCTTGAGAGCACGAGCAGCCGCAATCGGATCAGCGCCGAGAACCATCATGTGGGACGGATCGAGGTTGATGCCGAGCATCGGGTCGGTAGCCTCACGCAGCTTGAGCAGAGTCGAAGCAGACCAAACCATGGTGCCCGGGAATTCCTCGATAGCGATGTGCTCAATGCCGCACTTCTTGCAGTGTGCGATGAATTCGTTCCAGAACTCGATCGTTACCTTCCACTGGTACTCATACGCCGGAGCCATGAAATCCGGCCAGGAAACGGTAGAGGTGATCCAGTTCGGGGTGGTGTCGGTTTCGTTGCCGGCCGGCAGACCAGCCATCGCAACGATCTTCTTGACGCCCAGCAGACCTGCCAGCGTAGCGCAGTCGTACATGGACTTCTTGTATTCCTCGCCGGTCTTGCTCGGCCAAAGCGGGTTGCAGGACGTGTTCAGTGCAGAGATGCGCATGCCGCGCTTCTCAAGTTCGCCCATGAATTCCTTGCGCTTGCCTTCGTCCGCGAGCAGCTCCGCGGTGTTGCAGTGCTTGCGGGCACCCCAGCCGCCTGCGGTCATCTCGACCGCGTCGATACCGAGAGACTTTACCTTATCGAGCATGTCCGTGTAGGACAGATCAGCAAAAACATCCGTGCAAATTGCGAGTTTCATATAAAAAACCTCACTTTTCTTCTTTTTTGTTGTAGTAGAAATCGTTGGAGCGATTTTTAGAGAGAGAATTCTTTCAAGTATGTTATCAAAAGGGAATTTTAGCGTTATAAGCGTTTAAGAGTTTACCGCTGCCCGCCTTATGGAAGGCAGCGGTACAGAGAAAAGAAATGAGAGAGTGTCTTAGTTTAGATGGAAATCGGGAGACTTACTTGAAATCTACCCATACGCCGCCCTTGTCAGCAGACTCTACGCACTTGGTTACCCAGCGGATGCCGTCGATGCCGTGCTCCAGATCCGGGTAAACCAGATTCTTGAGGGTTTCCTCGTCGCCGCGGTTCTTTGCATCCATTGCGATAGCAAAACGGGTGTACAGGTTGCTCCAGGACTCGATCAGGCCGGTGTAGTGCAGAGCACCCAGGCGCTCGTACTCGAGAGCTTCCGGATTCAGGTAATCCATTGCACGAACCAGCGTCTGACGCGGCTGACCCTGTACTTCGTAGTACAGCTCATCCGGATGCATGTCGTTCCACTCGAGGGAAGCCTTGGTGCCGACAATGCGGATGTGCTGGCTGCTCATGTCACCTGCGTTAACTGCGGATGCCCACATACGGCCAACTGCGCCGTTCTCATAACGCATCAGGACGTAAGCATTGTCCTCCAGCGGTGCGCGGGACTTGATGAAGCTCTGGCGGTCGCACAGCAGCTGCTTCAGCTTCAGCTGCGGGCAGATCAGCTCGGACATGTAGAAGGTGTGGGTGGACAGGTCGCCAAGTACGAAGGACGGGCCGGACTTTGCCGGATCAACACGCCACTTCTGACCCTCAGCCTGCTTGTCGCCGGTCGGGTCGCAAGCGAAGCCATGTGCGTAGCGGAGGTCTACCATGGTAACCTCACCGATGTCACCGTTCAGAACCATGGAGCGCATCTGGCTCAGCAGGTCGAAACCGGAGAAGCCGTAGGTTACGCAAACGATTTTGCCCTTTTCCTCCGCCAGCTTCTTGATCTCCTCGCCTTCCTCAACCTTGAAGAACAGTGGCTTCTCACAGATTACATGCAGGCCAGCTTCCAGAGCTGCCTTGCAGACCTCAAAGTGCTGGAAGTTCGGGGTTGCGATGTCAACAGCCTCGATGCCGTCCTCGCGCTTTGCTTCCTCAGCGAACATGGTCTTGTAATCCGGATAGAGGCGTTCCTCATCCATGTTCAGGTTCTTGCCGAAGTCTACGCAGCGGGCGAAGTCCAGGTCGAACGCTGCAGCCTTGAGTACGAACGAGGTGTTGTCTCGCATAGCACCCAGACGATGCTTGTAGCCAACGCCGGAAGTGCGGCCGCCGCCTACGATACCCCAACGGAACGGACGAGCAATTTTCTTTTCACCGATAAACATAATGTTTTCCTTCTTTCTTCGATTTGCAAAAAAGTGTTTGATTCTGTTTTTGTACTGCTAATTTTGATGTTTTGTGAAATACATACAACAAATTCGATTTATCTTTGTTTATTGTATCCATTTCCTAACTTCTGGCCTAAGTATAAAATATTTTATGGATATATTCAATAAGCGTTTCTGCTGCAAAGTTCATCAATCCTGCTTTCTGTGAAAAAACACAGAAAACCAGTTCATCAATCCTGCTATTTCGTTCATGGATTCTATGAGTGCAAAATACGGAAGGAGAAGAGTCTATGCAAAGTGTTGATCCCGGCATCCGAAGCGAGTCGGTTTGTTTTCCGTTTACGCCGTCGCAGACCGCGAGAGAGCTGCTGTTCTACCCGACATGGTGCGGTCACTACTACTGCACCGCCAACTATTTTATGAAGCGCGACAGTTATCCGCCGCTGCTCATCGCCTACATCCGCAAGGGACGCTTCCGCGTGGAGTACCACGGTGAATTCCATGTCGCCGAAGCCGGTGACGTGCTGCTGCTCGACTGCATCGAGCCGCACTACTACCACGCCGAGGACGGACTGGAGTTCGTGTACATGCACTTTGAAGGCTCGAACGCGCGTGAGCTGTGCCGCCGCATCACCGACCGGCACGGCTGGCTCATCCGCCGCGATAACAACATGCTGATCGGCAATCTGCTGTACGACATGGTGCGCTTTTACGATGAGAACGGTGTAGAGACCGACATGCAGCGCTCGGCACGCATCTACCGCATGTTTGACCTGCTGCTCTCACCGAGTGCCGCCGAGCAGTCAGCGGATACGCCGGTCGAGCAGGCCATCCAGTACATCCGCTCGCATATCGGTCAGCCGATTTCCGTGGAGGAGCTGGCGTCTACCGTATGCCTGAGCGCATCCTATTTCGCGCATATGTTCAAGCGCCGCACCGGCTTCTCCCCTGCCGATTATGTCATCAACTCGCGCATTGAGCGGGCGAAGGTTCTGCTCGTGCGCACGCAGAAGCCGATTGCAGAAATCGCCGAGGAGGTCGGCTACTCGACCAGCGGCAGTCTGATCAACCTGTTCGTTAAGAAGGTCGGTACGTCACCG
Organism: Butyricicoccus sp. OF10-2; assembly: GCF_003481925.1. NCBI lineage: Bacteria > Bacillati > Bacillota > Clostridia > Eubacteriales > Butyricicoccaceae > Butyricicoccus > Butyricicoccus sp. OF10-2. Next base: position 42,335 of record NZ_QUMC01000005.1, read on the forward strand.
CGGCAGTACCGTATCCAGCATATGTCCAAAGCGATTGATGCGGTATGCAAAACCGATGTACCGTTCATAGATACAGATGTGCCGGAGCTGTAACCGTGCAAATATGCAAAAAGACGCACATCGCAAGATGTGCGTCTGAGGCTGAAGAAAAACCGCGTCCTCCGGACACATTTTTTCTTCCCTTGTATAAAAACCGAGGTACATGCCCCCGGTTTTTATGAATTTGCTGCGCAAATTCTATTTTATGCGTGCTGTCGCACGAAGCACAAAATAGAAATCTAACTTTTTCGACAAGCTGAGACGCACATCGCAAGATGTGCGTCTCAGTCTGTCAAAATGTCATATTCCTGCAATTTAAACAATTCGCGCGCCAGTGCGCGTTAAAAGGTTTACGGTCTGTTAAGACAACACCGCATAATGAGAACCGCAGCTTCTTGCGCAGACTCCGGTCGCGCTACTGCGACGCTTTGCTGAAATTCTGCACCCTGACTTTGCTGCGTTTCCATGGTAATACCTCAAGTATTACCGCAGAACCAAGCCTCGTCAGCACGCAAAACCTGCTCGCAAGTCGCCTTTTGTCTCATTATGCGGTGTTGCCTGAAAGGATGAAATGCAATAGATTTGTTCTGTTTTACAGTTCCTCGACCGACACGATGCCTTTACGCTCGCCGACCAGTGTCATCAGACGGTTTACCGTGCAGCTGCGCGGCAGGCGCAGCGTGAAGATGGCACAGGCATTGTGCTCACCGTTTTCCGCCGCACGGGTGATCTGGATATTCAGCACTTTGACATCACATCTGCGGTACAGCTGCAGCACATCGTCCAGACACGTTTTATCCTCGTATTCCATATACACATTGATCTCGGGAACGTGCTCCAGCACACGGTACTCTAGCCGCGAGAACACCTGCTCTGCCAGCATGATAAAGCCGGTGGCCAGAATGCCGCCCTCATAAAAGCCGCCGCCGAACGCCAGACCGATGATAGCCGAGGTCCACAGTCCGGCCGCCGTTGTCAGTCCCTTCACATTCTGCCGCTTGGTGACGATGATCGTACCGGCACCGATGAAGCCGATTCCGGCAACAACCTGCGCGCCCAGACGCGCCATATCAGTGAAATAATGCATATTCAGATACAGATACTGACTGGTCAGCGTGGTGATCGCTGCACCGATGCAGATGAGGATATGCGTGCGGAAGCCTGCCGGACGGCGCTTGTACGAGCGCTCGATGCCGATGATGCCGCCGCAGATAAATGCACAGGCGAGACGCACAAATACGGAGAGCGTGGTAACGCTGCGCAGACCGTCAAAAACAGATAACATATTGCTTCCCTCCCGTTACAGCTCTTCGATTACACACAGACAATCCAGCCCGGCCAGTTCGGACAGCAGCTGCGTATGCGGTATTTTTTCATTCAGACGAATCGAAAAGATCGAGCTTGGATGCAGCTGCTCACCGCTCCGGTTGCGCTCGATGTCGATGTCGTAGATCTGCACATTCTGCGCTTTCAGCTGATTGATGATCGTGCTGACATCGTCCATTGAGTTAAACTCCAGATACAGATTGATATCGCGTGCGTTTTCCTGAATGTATGCATCCACGATCGGGAACAGGCGGATGCTCAGAAAGATCATAGCAAACGCGATCAGTACGCACTCGTAAAATCCCGCGCCGACCGCAAGGCCGGTGCACGCCGAAGCCCACAAGCCGGCGGCGGTAGTCAGTCCCTTGACCTGCTGACGGCCGGTGACCAGAATCGTGCCTGCGCCGAGAAAGCCGATGCCATTGATGACCTGTGCGCCGAAACGGGAAACGTCGGTTTTTATGCCGATCTCTGCGCAAATATCCGACCACGGCCCTGTCACCATGGTAAATTCGTACAGGCTGAGCAGCACGGTCAGCGTTGCACCCAGACACACCAGCATATATGTACGGAAGCCCGCCGGACGGCGTTTTCGTTCCCGCTCCAGACCGATGCAGCCGCCGAGCAGCATAGCCAGAGCGAGCCGCAGCACGACCGATGCAAAGTGAAATTCGCGAAGATATGCAATCGTTTCTGTCATGTTCTGCTCCTCCTCATTTCCTGCGGAAACCGTTTACGCACACGTTTGCGCTAATGGTCGTTTTACACCCTGCACTCCTTGGTATATATACAGTATAACACCGAATCAGGCAAAGTTTCATCCCTCACATTGTAAGAAGTATTTTGTTCATTTTTGTGTAATTTGTACATTCGCAAACGTTTGTGTATTTAATTGTCTCCATATTATTATATATTAAGTTCTAAATATCCGCATTTGTGAAATTTTTTATTTCGATGCATCCTCTCCGAACTGTTTTTTCCCTTCCACAGAGCGTAAATACCCCCATTCTGCACAGATTGTGCAGAACGGGGGTATTCGTTCTGTATCGCACGAAGCTGCGCCTGCACGCAGCACAAGGCACTTCCGCCTTACATGGTCCCTTCCTCCTCCATTGCACTGAGCAGCGGCGTTACCATCTGCTTTTTGCGACTGACTACACCCGGCAGCACGACCGAATGCTCCCCACATTCCTTGCGGAACGCGGTATGCACCAGATTCTTTGCACCCCTGCCGACATAAAGCAGTTCGGTCTTTTCCTCGATGATATTAGTCAGCATGACAAACTGCATGGACAGTCCGCTCGTCTTGAGATAGTCCTCCATATAGCCCAGCATTTTATCCCGGATGCCGTTCAGCTCATTCTCGCTGACACTCGTGATCTGCGAAATGGCGATTTTTTTATTCTGTACCTGAAAGTACTTGAAATCCATGTGGAACAGCTCATCCATTGAACGGTCGCGCAGGCGCGAGCTGGAGCGGAACATCTCCGTTGCATACTCTCTGATGTCCAGACCTGCGATCTGCGCCAGCTCCTCTGCGGCGGCGCGGTCGAGCGGCGTACAGGTCGGAGAACGGAACATCAGTGTATCCGACAGAATCGCAGAGCACAGCAGACCCGCGATTTTCGGTTCGATCGGCACATTATGCTCATGATACATTCCTGTGATAATGGTCGCAGTACAGCCGAGCGGCTGATTGCGGAAATAGATCGGCCCGCTCGTTTCAACCGAATCAATGCGGTGATGGTCGATGATTTCAATGATATTAGTCGAACGAATGCCGTCTGCCGCCTGATCCCGCTCGTTATGATCGACCAGAATGACCGATGGACGCTCCAGATCCAGCAGATTGCGCTGAGAAAACATTCCGATATACCGTCCCTGCTCATCCAGCAGTGGATAGTAGCGCATACGCTTTTTGGATACCGCGCGCTTTACATCCTCTACCACGTCATCGGGTTCAAAGGTGATCAATCCCTTGCGGCGCATGACATGGCGCACCGGCACAGCCTGACTGACCACCTTGGCGCAGCTGTATGTCGTCAGCGGCGTTGCGATGATGGATACCTGATTTTCACTTGCCAGCTTGCGGATGGTACGCGAGACTTTCGCGCCGAGCCCGATAATAATGCAGCCCGCGTTCATCTCAATGGCGCAGAGCTGACTCTCATAGCGATTGCCGAGAATGACCATGTCACGCGGCCCGATATAATCCTCCAGAACATCCGGATTGGCTGCCGCAACCACCACGCTGCCCTGCTCGAACCGCTTTTCGATATCACCGACAATCAGCGTACCATCCAGTACATCCACCAGGTTGCGATAGCTTGTGCCGGCCTCCGCCAGTGCGTTCGCGTCCTTATCCTCCATATAGAAGCGCGCGATATCACTCAGCGTCAGCAGTCCTTTAAGATGACGCTCCTCATCGACAACGGCCAGAGTCTGAATATCATTTTCGTTCATGTAATTCCATGCGCGGTGCAGCGACATCTCCTCATCAATACCGGGGATCCTGCGATACTGCACATCGCTCAGACACGGCTCAAACGACTTGATATAACGCGGCGCTTTTACGCCGAAGCGCTCCAGGACAAATTTGGTCTCTGTATTGACATGGCCTGCCCGGCAGGGGATATATGATTCTCCGGTCAGCCTGTGCTTAAGCTCTGCATAACAGATCGCAGAGCAGATCGAATCTGTATCCGGATTACGATGTCCGATAACAAAAACCGGGTTCATACTGTACCGACTCCTTTGTCTGAGAAATGACCGCGGGAACTGCTGTGGTTTTCCCAACGGTGTATGATTGCGGGTAAAAGGAAACAGCAGCACCGACCATGCCACTGATTCGGGTGCTGCTGTTCCCCTCGGGAAGAAATAGGACAATACCGCATAATACTGCAAGCAAATTTTTCTGCACGGACGAGGCGTGATCTTACAGCAATACCTGATGTATTAACATAAAAGCACAGCAAGGTCAGGGCACAAAATTTCCGCCAAGCGCCGCGGCAGCGCGACCGGAGCCTGCGCAAGAAACCGCGACAGCGCGACCGGAGCCTGCGCAAGAAACCGCGGCTCTAATTATGCGGTGTTGCCTTAGATATGGTCATTATGATTTTCCATGCGGATCATGCCGGAAACACCTGCCAGCTCCTGACGGAATGCATTCTGCGCGGACTCATATCCGTTCGGTGGAAAGCTTGCACGGAAGCTGATGATATAGGTGTTATGCGGAGTTCTGCTGAAGGACAGATCAAGCAGCTTCGCGAAATGCCGTTCTGCCAGATGCGACAGTTCCACCATGATGTCGCCCATATGGTCACATTCGATCTGCAGATCCAGTTCCGAGCGGCTTCTGGCGCGGATTTTCTCCTGAATCCCGTCAAACGCCACCAGTGTTACAAAGGCAATCACCGTACCGACTGCCGTGAGCACATAGTATCCCATGCCGACCGACAGACCGAGACAGGCAACGACCCAGACACTGGCCGCCGTTGTCAGTCCGCGAACGGTAAATCCCTCACGCAGGATCGCACCGGCACCCAGAAAACCGATGCCGTTGATGACCTGTGCGCCCAGTCGCGCCGGGTCAGAGGGCGTTGTCCCAAATACTGCGATCGTCTGCTCATACAGGATGCAGCTTGTCACCATGACCACACACGAGCCGAGTGCTACCAGAATATGTGTGCGGATTCCCGCCGGATGCGAGGTCCGTGCGCGCTGCGCGCCGACGGCAAACCCGACGATCACTGCACCCAGCAGCCGCAGCACGATATCCACCACTGTAATTTTCCCCATTTTCGTTTCCCTCCTGTCTAAAATATTTGACCGCACCCTGCAATGGCAGGGTACGGTCAGAAAAAGAGAGAGAGATTGTTACGGTTACGTTCTTTTTCTTATTGCATCGTCAAGCGCTCTGCTCGATTTCGCTCCTCCAGATAATCCACCAGCTCCGGCAATTCCCGAATGATATGATCCGGCTGGTAAGCAGCATCTACACCGGCATCCTTCTGCGCCGACAGGAACGACTGGATCTGGATCGCGGCACCAAAATGCATTCGCTTTGCACCGATGATATCACGCGAGATCGTATCTCCCACATAGGCACATTCCTCCGGCTTCGCCTGCATCTGGCGCAGCGAGATCTGGAAAATAGACGGATGCGGTTTCCGGTATCCGGTCACGCTGGACAGGGTAACATCTTCAAAATAATCGCGGATTCCGTACTGCTCCAGCACATCGAACACCGAATAAAGCGATGCCGTGTTGGAGATGACGCCCAGATGATACCCGCGTTTTTTCAGTTCCTCCAGAGTCTCCTTGACCTTCGGACGAAGCTCGCGGTGATAATAGGTCACTTCCCACATGCCGGCCAGCTGTTCCGCTACCTCCTGCAGTCTTTCACGGTCCAGATTGAAGTCCGCCATATAATACTCCGGCCAGATTTCCTCTGGTTTTTTCTCCAGTTCGTTGGATTCGCTCCATTGTTTGTAGGTACGGATACCGCTGTTCAGCTTGTTCCAGAAGGTAATGTCATTGCAGCCTGTACCCAAATCATGTTCATTGAGGAACGTCCGCAACTCTCCGGTAACCGAGTGAATCGTCTGATCATTATACCAGATATCCTCGAGCGTTCCTCCCATATCAAATAATATAGTGTTAATCACGTTTACTCCTCCTTCTGCGGCAGTGCAAGGGAGGCACGAACCACATTGTGATCGCTCAGCTCCGGCTGTGTATACCGGGCCAGCGCGCTGTCCTGCGCAGCAAAGCCGCAGTCTGCCGTCAGTGTAGAAATCACACTGCTGCAGTGCACGGTAAAGCCGCGCGGCAGCAACCAATCCAGCTTCATATGCAGGCAGCCGCCCTCCGGCAGCGGTTTGCGCCGTGTGCAGTCCGCACCGCCCGAAGCCGCCCGCCATGCATAGCCCGCTGCGGTGCAGTCCTGCAGAAGCGGTTCATACAGGTCGATCATTTCGATCGCCGCAGCCAGTTCCTCCGGCTCGTCACACAGATGACGAATCACCGCCTTATCGCGTCCGTCAAAGGTATTGGTATTGAGATCGCCGCCCAGCACAACGGGAATCCCCGGAAATACACGCTCAACCTCCTGCAGTACAGCTTTCATCTGCTGCAGGCGGCCCGCGCCGCTCGTCCGGTTTTCCAGATGGATGGATACCGCGCCGACCTCCTGTCCCTGCACATCAAGCTTTGCAAAAACCGCATTGCGGCCGCCGATGCGCTTCTGTCGGTCATAATACCAGTTATACTGCTCTGGCAGACGGAGCACCTCTGCCCACAGGATCGGCCAGCGCGAAAAGATTGCATTGCCGTGAAACCCGTGTGCAGCGTCCTTCAGCTCGACAAACTCCAGCCCGAACACATACTGCATTCCCAGCGCACGGGCGATCTCTGCGGCAGTATCCCGCTCGCCCGACCGGGCACAGCCGCTATCCAGCTCATTGGCCAGGATCAGGTCATACGGCCGCAGTGCCGGGCATTCCCGGAGAAAATCTACTGTTTCAGCAAGACATATGCCCCGCTCCATGTTGAACACCAGCGGATTCAGTTCTTTCTTCTGCGGCACCGCACCCGCAAACCGGGTCACGATCTCCGCCTCAAAAAACTGAGGAATATCCCGCATCACCGCATCCTGCGATTCCTGCTCCAACCGTGCCGCAGATTGCAGCACGCACTCTTTTGTCAGTTTTTCCATACTGCTCCCCCTTTACAGGCGGCGCGGCATCGGTTTTTTGTACAGCTTGAAATATAGCGTCCACGATACCGCGTTGCCGACAAGGATCGGCATCAGGGTATACAGGAAGGTCACATACAGCATCATATTCCGGGCAGCAGGCTCCAACTGGAACGCTGCGACCACGCACATGATCGTGATAACCGGCAGGCTCGCAAAGCTGTAAGGCACGATCCGCTTATCCGGCAGCAGAAACAGGATGCAACAGACCGCAGTACCCACCACAGAGATCAGACCGCAGTGGATCCAGTTCTCTGCCATGCCTCCGCCGAGAGGCAGATGGTCATGCAGTACGCCGGTCAGCAGTGCATACATACCGCCGAATACCAGGCAGAACAGCAGATCCACGAAAAAGCAGGTAACTGCCATCGGACTCTTGCGCTTGCCTTCCTTGGTTACGAATAAAGCCATTCTGTATGCTCCTTCCGCTTTTACTGTCCGCGGCAGGCTTTTCAGCCTGCCGCGTCCGTATCGTTTTCTCTTTTGATTACGTCTTAGCCAAGCAGCGTCCAGAAATCACGAACCGGGTTGATGTTCTCATAGATATCGGTAACGTTGAAATCAGAAACATGCAGCTCGCTGTACGGGGTGGAACCCTCAGCCGGTTCGATATCATCGCGTACCGGCCAGCCGCCCAGCGTATTGAAGTACTTGTAGCCGGATACATCACCGTCTGCGCCGCCCATCATGAAGCGGACCAGCAGCTTGGCAGCATTCGGATGCTCGCACTCGCCGACAACGTACAGGGTGTTAATCTGCGGGATACCAGTGGTCGGCTCGAGGTTTACCGGAGCGAGGCACCAGTTGTTATCCTCGTTCTTACGCAGCTTGGAGGAAGCGCAGAAGCCGATCGGCGGATTGGTCTGACCCTTGGTACCTACAGCTTCCGCGATCTCGTCAGAAGAAGAGGTGAAGATGGGTTCGTTGTCATGCAGACGCTTGAGGAACTCATAGCCTGCGTTCTCGCAGCCGTCGGACAGCGTCAGCTCTTTACCGTACAACTCCTTGTAGGAAGCAGCCAGCTCATCCGGAACATCGCCTACGCAGAAACCGGTGATCCAGGAGCCCCATGCCAGATTATCCAGCGGGTTCTGCATCATGACACGGCCCTTCCAGTCCGGCTCGGTCAGCTGCCAGATATTCGTCACCGGAGAACCGTCCGGATAAGCTTCACTGTTGTAGAACAGCTGCGTCAGCTCGACATACATCGGGGTCTGCGTCTTGGTGTACTTTTCATCAATGTGCGACAGGATATCTGCCGGCTTGTAGTTATAGAACTTGCGCGGCAGAATATACTCGTTGTACAGCGTACCGTCCTGATCCTTGATATGCACCACGTCGGCAACGTGCTGACCGGCATCATACTCACGGGTAACCTTTTCCAGCAGCTCGTTGGTGGAAATATCGAACGGCTCTACTTCAACGCCGGGATACTTCTCCATAAAGGCATTGGCGACCTTGGTGATACGGGAGGAAATCGAATAGATGGTTACCTTGCCCTCTTCCTTCGCCTTCTCGTACAGTTCCTCATCGGTCTCATCCGTGTTGAAGATACCGGAGGACTCTTCCCACTCGCTCAGCTGGAGCGTGCCCGCTGCCGCTGCCTCATTCGGATCCTGCGCGGCATCACTGCCCGGGTCCTTCGTCGCTCCGCCTCCGCCGCACGCGGTCAGCGAGAACATCATTGTTGCTGCCAGAATACCTGCTAAAGTGCGCTTGTGCTGTAACATTTGTTTTTCCTCCTTCAGTTTCCTCTCTTTTTTTCTTGTGAAAGTGCGAATGGATGGTATGGTGCTTATTCAACCGAATACTTGATGAGGTTTTCGGTTTTCTTATCAAATACGTTGATCTTGGTGGTGTCGATCGACAGATAGACCACCTGATCCGGGTTGTAATGCGTAATGCCGAGTGCCTTGATGACCATGCTCACGCCGCCGACCTTGACGGTGACCAGAGTCTCGGAGCCGGCAGGCATCGAGGTGTAAATATGCGCTTCGATGTCGGACGGGGACTGACGCGAGGTGTTGATGGCAATCTGCTCCGGACGAATGCCGAGCACGGCATCGAACGATGCTTCCTGCGGCATATTCTCGTCCTTGAGATGATCAGCCGGGAATGTCATCCGACCCAGCACGCTGTTTACTGTCAGACCGGAAGCGGAAACCTCTGCCTTGCCGTCAACAAAGTTGATGCGCGGGTTGCCGATAAAGTCTGCCACATACAGATTGGCGGGGTTGTTGTACAGCTCCAGCGGATGTGCCACCTGAATGATGATGCCTTCGCGGAAAATCGCGATCTTGGTGGACATGGTCAGCGCCTCGACCTGATCGTGGGTAACGTAGATCATCGTCGTGCCGGTTTCGGTGTGCAGACGCTTGAGCTCGCTGCGCATATCCACGCGGAGCTTTGCATCCAGGTTGGACAGCGGCTCATCCATCAGCAGCAGATGCGGCTCGGAAGCGATAGCGCGGGCGATTGCAACACGCTGCTGCTGGCCGCCGGACAGCTCGGACGGATAACGGTCTACATACTGGCCGATCTGCATTCGTCCCAGGGCATCCTTGATGCGGCGATCTACCTCATCCTTGGGCAGCTTCTGGATATTCAGACCGAACGCGATGTTCTCGCGCACCGTCATATGCGGCCACAATGCGTAGGACTGGAATACCAGGTTGAGGTCACGTTCGCTCGGAGGCGCGAAATGAGCCTCCGCAGCGTTGACGATTTCCTTGCCGTCCATGTGAATGGTGCCGTTCTGCGGCTTCTCCAAGCCGGATACTACACGCAGCGTGGTAGTTTTGCCGCAGCCGGACGGGCCGAGCAGCGTCATAAAGTCACCGTCTTCAATCGTGAGGTTTACATCCTTCAGAATGTGGTTCTTACCGTAGAATTTATCAATATGCTTCAGTTCAATTTTGCTCATTTTCCAAACTCCTTTTTTCCGGTTATACCATGCGGATCAACCGCCCATGCTCTTCGCCAGATCTGCGTCGCCAAAGATATTCGCCAGTGCGTATACCAAGAATACGATGGAGAACATGACGATTGCCACGCAGTCAGAAGCCTGCGGAGAGTTACTGTTCTGATACTGGAATGCCAAATACGGCAGCGTGGAGGTTTTCGGGGTCATCAGCAGGATGATCAGATCGAGTTCCTTCATAATGGAAACGAAGATCAGCATGAAGCCCGAAATGAAGCCGCCCTTGGAAAGCGGGAATACAATGCGGATAAAGCGCTTGAAGAAGCCTGCGCCTGCAATCTCGGCTGCTTCCTCCAGCTCGCCGCCGATCTGCAGCATATTGGAGGTGCCGGCGCGGGAAGCGAACGGCAGATGCTTGACGACCGAGGTAATGGTCAGCAGGGCGAACGTGCCGTACAGGGACGGAACCAGCGTTACACCGAACAGCTGCTGCGGACGGGAGAACATCGACAGGAAGATACCGCCGAATGCGATGGACGGGATCAGATACGGAATAAATACCAGCTGCTCTACGACCTTGCCGTGCAGCTTGCCGCGGCCCTTGGCGCAGATATAACCGATGATCTGGCCGAAGATGGTGCCGAATACACCGTTTACAAACGTCAGCTTGAGGGAATTGATCAGCGAATTGATAAAGTTAGCATTCTTGAAGATACCCGGCTGACCTTCCATTACCGTTGCGATCGGATCGCCGATCCAGTAGTGCAGCGTCAGGTTGGACAGCGAGTAGTCGCCCTGCCGGAGCATAAAGGACTCGAGGATCAGCAGTGCGATCGGCATGATGATGCCGAAAACAAAGAACAGGAACAGTACAGCCGTGATCAGCAGCTTATGCTTGCCCAGACGGATCGGGGTGGAACGGCCGCCCTTGCCGCCGATGGTGGCGTAGGACTTGCGCGAGCCGATCAGCTTCTGGTTGACGAATACCGAGATCGAGCGATGCAGATCATGATGAGTGCCATGGCAAACGCGGTCTGGGTATTCTGGGACTTGCTGTTCATGTACAGCTGGCTGGACAGGGTCACGAAATTGACCTTAGAGCCCAAGTAGTTGATAACGCCGAAGGTGCCGATCGCCTTGGAGAAGGTCAGGATAACGGCGGAAAGCATAGCCGGCAGTACCAGCGGGAAGGTGATCTTGCGGAGAATGGTCGCCTTGCCGGCACCCTGGATCTCGCCCATCTCCTCCAGCTCGGAGTTGATGGAGTTCAGTGCTGCGGAAACCAGCAGATACGCATATGCGTAATAATGAAGCGAAAGCACGGTGATGATCGCGACCGGGCCGTATGCCAGCCAGTCGGGAACATTGATGCCGAGACTCATCAGGAAGCCTGGCGAACCGCCGATGCGTTCGGTCTTGAACATGGTCAGCCATGCCTGCGACTTACACCAGCTCGGGATCATATAAGGAATGATAACTGCCAGCGAGAAGAACGGCTTGAAGGGAAGATCCGTGCGGACCATCAGCCATGCAAGAACCGATCCGATCAGGATAGCGAAGAACGATACGCAGACACCGATCAGCAGCGAATTGAGCAGCGGCTGGAGCAGCATCTGCTTGGTCAGTGCGCTGCCGAGCAGGCGCTGCCAGTAATACAGTGTGAACGATCCCGCTGTGCCGCCCGCCAGTCGTGCATCCTTCTGTGCCAGCGTAAACGAGGTCGAAATCATATCCAGCAGAGGAAAAACGATCAAGTAGGTCAGCAGCACGATCGCAATCAGCACGATCAGGTTATACGGGTTGGTGACAACCGCCTTGATCTGGTTCTTTAACCTTCTGGATTTGGAGTAGTTCTGATCTTTTGGTTTCATTTCAGTTTTGCCCCTCCTTCAAATTCCGATTGTATTGTTCCACCGCGGTCACCACTTCGGGCAGCGAGCCGATCTTGACATCCGGCTCATACCCCATGCCGCGGTACTTTTCGTCCTTGTGATAAATGCGAGGGTTATCGATCTGAATCATCAGCGGCCATCCGGCGTTCCGCACGCCGCGCACATCGCGGGAGATGGTATCTCCGACGTAGGCCGCCTGTTCTTTCCCGATTCTCATTTCGTTCAGCGCGATCTCGAAAATCTCCGGCCGCGGTTTGCGAATGCCGCAGACGCTGCTCATCGTGATCGTTTCAAAATACTGCGCTATGCCGTGTTCCTCCAGAATGCGCGGTACGAAGGTCGTGCTCATAATGTTGGAGATTACACCCAGCCGATATCCGCGCTGCCTGAGAGCCTCCAGCGTTTCCTTCAGCCCCTCGCGTTTGACGATGTGCTTGCGGTATCGGTCGAACATGTAGCAGAGCTCCTCGCCCAGTCCCGCAAGTTTTTCTGCCGGAATGTCAAAGTCCTTCAGGAAGAACTTCTGCCAGATCACATCCGGCGGCAGCTCGATCAGTTCCTGTTCGGTATAGGACTTGTATGCTTTGGCGCCTGCATTGATGTGCTCCAGAAGCTGCTCCGGCGTTTCTGCGGTGTAAATATGATTCATATGAAGGAAGCACCACAGTCGGCGGATATAATCGCGGTCACTCTCCGGGGTAGCGTCCTGTGTATGTACGGTTCCTCCAATATCGAAGAAAACAGCTTGTATCATAACAACTCCTCTCTCTTCCCTTTTTTCTTTACTTCTGCATTTTCATTTGCATCACGTTTTACGCAAACGTTTTCATTTCCTGATTCAACCGTACCACTATCTCCCGGCTATGTCAATAAAAAATCACATTCTCCTATCAAAGTTTTATGATATTCACAATTTACATCCAGGTGTTTTCGTTAATTATGCACAGTTGCTTTTCTCTCCACATTCCCGTATACTGTAATCAACGCAAACGTTTCCGTAGAAATGAGAAAGAAGGATTCGTATGAAATATGATCTTATGCTGATCGGACCCGCCACGCGGGACATCAATATCGACTATACCGGTCAGGAAGTCCGCGAAATCGGCGGCGCTGTATTCTTCTGTGCATACGCTGCCGCAGCCGCTTCCGCAAACCTTTTCGCTTCAGTCAAGATCCATCCGGACGATACCGATGTACTGGATGCATTTCATCTGGACAGCGACCATATCGCCGTGCTGCCCGCCCAATGCACCACCCTGATGCAGAACACCTACTTCACCGCCGACCGTGAACGCCGCAAGGCCGAATGCCTGGCACAGTCGGATGCCATCACTCCCGATCAGATCCCCGATGTGGACTGCGGCCTGTATCATCTGGCCGGTCTGCTGTACGGCGATTTCCCCAACGAGCTGATCCCCGCGCTTTCCAAAAAAGGCAAGGTATCCGCAGATATTCAGGGATTTCTCCGGCACAACGAAAACGGCCTGATGAACTTCCACGACTGGAAAGACAAGCTGACCTATCTCCCCTATTTTGACTTTCTCAAAACCGATGCGGCAGAAGCCGAGATCCTCACCGGTCTGACCGACCGCCGCGCTGCTGCCAAGCAGCTTTATGAATGGGGCGCAAAGGAGATCCTGATCTCGCACAACAGCGAAATGCTGGTCTATGACGGCAAGGACTATTATACCTGCCCGGTCAAGGCACGCAATCTGTCCGGCCGTACCGGACGCGGTGATACCACCTTCGGTGCTTATCTTGCCAAGCGCATGATGGGCGTTTCCATCCCGGATGCGCTGCTGTTCGCTACCGCAGCCGTTTCGCTCAAAATGGAAACCCCCGGTCCGCTGCAGGGTCCCGAACAGGCTGTCCTCGACTATATCAAGGAATTTTACGCCTGAGTCCATCCGGAACCGCTTCGGCACCCGGAACATATCTGATATTTTTCCCGCCTTCTGCCGTTATCCTTGTCTTTCCCCGGCAAATACGGTATTATATTCTTATTAAAACTACTATGGGAAGGAAGCGGCATCTATGCGACAGCACATTACCATCAAAGATATCGCCCGCATTGCCGGTGTTTCGACTTCTACCGTCTCCCGCGCACTCAGCAATTCGCCTGAACTGAGCGAGCAAACCCGCCAGCGGATCCTGGAAATCTGCCGACAGGAGGGCTACCGTGTCAATGCACTCGCACGCAGTCTGATCTGCAACAAAACCAACGTCATCGGCCTGATCGTTCCCGAGGTGACCAATCCGTTCTATGCCGAACTCTCTCTCGGCATCGAAACGCACGCACGCAGCCTCGGCTACAACATGATCCTGTGCAATGGGCAGAATGATCCCAAAGTGACCGAAGAGCTGTTCGGTTTCCTGATCAGTCATCAGTTGACGGCATCATCCTTGCCAGCTCACAGCAGGATGCAGGAACCATGATCCAGAATTTCGCTCCACGACTGCCTACCGTTCTGCTCGGAACGCCGGCACTCGTCAGCGGCGATGAGGTCAACTCGGTCTGCATTGATAATCTGGCAGGCGGCCGTCTGGCAGCAGAGCATCTGCTGGAACTCGGCCACCGTGACATTGTCTATCTGGCAACCGCCCCAACAGCCTGACGCACCAGCTTCGTCTGCGCGGCTTTACCGAAATGATGGAAAAAGCAGGTATCACCCCGCAGGTCATCGACAATCCGCATGGTTGCTCCTCGATCGACATCGGCTGTGCACTCAGCCGGAAGCTGTTCGCAAACGGCTGTTCCGCCACTGCGATCTTCGCCTCGACCGATTCCATGGCGCTCGGCGTATTGCAGGCAGCAGACGAATACGGCATCTCTATCCCCGAGGATATTTCCCTGCTCGGCTTTGACAACATCATTTATTCCGCACTGCCAAAGATCGAGCTTTCCACCATCGATCAGCGCAAGCAGCTTCTTGCAGAAGCCACCGTTGATCTGCTCACGCGCATCATTGATTCGGATGAGCAGGACGAGTTCACGCACCGCATGATCCGTCCGACACTGGTTTCGCGCAGCTCATGCCGCGCATCAAAAAAATAAATCCACAGCACTGCGCACCGACCGCCTTTCTCTCTTAACCCTTTTATCACACACAATACACCAACAGGTCAACCGCAGCGCTGCTGATTGAGAATGCCGCAGGATTCTGCGGCATTCTCATACACCAAAAGGAGGATCTTATGTACCGCATTGAAACCCATCTGCATACCACCTACATCTCCCGCTGCGGCTGGCTTGGCGCAGAGGCCATTATGAAGTATTATACCGCGTGCGGCTATGACGCGATCTGCGTCACCGACCACTACAACCGCGAATGCTTCGACTATGCCGAAATTGATCTGACCACCCCCGGCAGTAAAACGCAGGCCTTCCTGCAGGGCTATCACCGGCTGAAAAAAGTGTCCGAAAAATACAATATCCGCGTGTATGCGGGTGCTGAACTGCGTTTTGACGAATCGGACAACGATTACCTGCTGTACGGCTTTCACGATGCCCTGCTGGCCGATCCGGATCGCGTCATGCGCGAGGGTCTGGCGGCCTTTGCCCCGCAATACCGCGCAGACGGCGCACTGCTCGTGCAGGCACACCCGTTCCGCAAAAAATGCACCCCCGCTCCGGCTGAATATCTGGACGGCGTCGAGGTGCTCAACCTCAACCCCCGCCATGACAGCCATAACGATCTTGCGCTGGCCTATGCCAAGGAGCATCATCTCATCATGACGGCCGGATCGGACTGCCACCGTCCCGGTGATCAGGGTACGACCGGTATTCTGTCCGACACCCTCCCCGAAGACAGCTTCGGTCTTGCAGATCTGCTGCGTTCGGGCAACTATACCATCATCCGTCCCGAATGCACCGAGGATTGAGACAAAACGATACCATGTAAAAGCTGCTGTTGCCCCAACGCAACAGCAGTTTTTTTGTCGTACATCACGCTTTATTCCCGATGCACCGCAAACGTTTTCCGTTTGTATTTCACCTTTTATTCTTCTTGTTTCATGCAGTTTGCCTTTTCTATTGTTTATTCTGCATAAAAGTATTTTTATTTCATTGTATATTCCGTATACGTTTGCGCTTGTTTTGCACAAAGTAATCTGGTAGAATATCATCAGTAAAAAAAACAAGACTGAATTGAGGTAATTGTAATGCGTAAGAATTTTTCCAAGTTTCTGATGAACACCGCTATGTTTGAGCTGTCCTGCGATCCCGGCACCACTAAGCTGTTCACTGCACACCGCACCAGCCGCAAGTAAGCTGCTCCTCAGAAAACACAAACTCCGCAAGCGAAAACGCTTGCGGAGTTTTTTCTGTTCCGGGCAGCGACAGCCGCCGCTGCGCCCCCGTTTATGGTTTATCTTTCAAAGGATCATGCTACAATGCGCTGCATGATGGTCGCCATCTCCGCACGGGTGATGGTAGACTTCGGCGCAAATACCTTGCCCGGCTTGCCCTGCACCAGACCGGTCTTTGCACAGTAGGCTACGCCTGCTGCTGCCCAGTCGGCAATCGTGCTGCCGTCGGTAAACTGCTTGACGATGCTGCTGTCTGCCGCGGTATCCTCACCGCTCAGCTTGCGCTGACGAGTCAGAAGCGTTGCCGCCTCCTGACGGGTCACACTGCGGTCGGGCGAGAATTTGCCGCCGCCGACACCCTGCATGATACCGGTCTTTTCTGCCCATGCAATCGCGGTGCGAGCCTGATGCGTTACCGGAACATCGCTGAAGCTGTCAGTCAGCTTGGTCTTGGGCTGGCCTGCCAGATTGTACAGTGCCTGTGCGACCTGTGCACGGGTCAGCGCCTTGTTCGCGCCGAACTCGTAAGCCTTATCACCGGAGAGCAGACCGTTTTTGGTGACATACTGCGCCGCATCATAGTACCATGCGCCTGCCGGAATATCGGTAAAGTCCTCTGCGTCCTTGCCTTCGCGCAGGGTGTTGCGAATCTCGTAGCTGTCCACTGCCTTGAAGCTGTTCCAGTTGTCCTCATCCTGCTTCTGGTAAGCGGTGCCCTTGATGGAATTCTCGCTGAACTCGATGATGGAGAATACCTGCTTATCCTCTTCATCGGTGTAGAAATCGGTGGAGTAGTCCGAACGAGCCGGAATGTACTCGTAGAACTTGTTGCCTACCGTACCGCCGGTCAGATAGGTCGTGCCGTCGCCGGTATTGACCTTAATGTCGTTCTTCACGGTAGAACGGATATAGATGTGGTCATGGCCGTTGAGGAACAGGTCAACGCCCATTGCGTCGAGCGAATACTCGCTGTCGTTGATGTAGTAATCTCGAACGTCCATCGGATCATGGTTGGAGGTATACGGGCCTGCGTGCGTCATAACGATGCGCCATTTCTTGTCGGAAGCATCCAGCACGCTCTTGCACCACTGGAGCTCTTTCTTCATGATCTCTGCCTTCTGATCCGCCGGAGTGACTTCGCCGTTCAGGATAACGAAGATAGCATCGCCATATTCGAAGTAGCCCATCGTGCGGTCGAACTGCGGATAGCCGGTCTTTGCGCCCGACATATTGAAGCGCTGTGCGAACGATACGAAATTCCAGTCGCCCTTCATCTCGTGGTTGCCCGCAACGGTAACGGTCGGATACTTGGCGTAGTAATCGCCCATAACCTCAAAGCAGGCCTCCCATTCGGTGGACTTGTAGCCGTTCTGGGTGGTGTCGCCTGCGGAGATCATCAGATCCGGGTTCGGGCAGATCTTGAGTGCCTGATCGATGGAGTACTTGAAGCTCATGTAGTTCTCTACGGACTCAGACTGCGGGTCAGAGTAGAAGATAACGCTGAAATTCTTATCCGAAGCGGACTTCGGTGCGGTGAACGACTTTTCCTCGCTCATGAAGCTGCCGCCGTCGCCTACGCGGTATACATACTCGGCAGACGGTTTCAGGCCGGTGATTTCCACACGATGTGCGGCTTTTTCCTTATAGCCTGCGGTTACGGATTCTACATAAGAGGTGCCGGACTTGCTCTCCCACTTGGAAGTGCCCTTGACCTTGTACTGGATAACGGTCTTGGTGACAGCGGGATCAGTCAGCCAGCTGAAGCGCAGGCCGCCCTGCTTGGTATCCGGCGTAATGGTGATCTGATCGGGTTCGCCCTTTACCTTGCCGTCATCAATATTCAGCACGATCGGCTCGGACTTGGTGTACGGCTTGGTTACGGTTTCCTTGTTGGTCTTAACCTCGATATAGTAGAACATATCGCCGGTCTTATCGGTCGGCAGAGAAGCGGTGTAGGTGCCATTCGATTCCTTCATGGCAACAGCGGTATCGACCTTGGAAGAATCATAGCCGTAGTACAGGGTCGCGCTCTGTACCTTGTCGCTGGTGACGATGCGGGCAGAGACCTCGGCCTTGCCTTTATGCGGTGCGGTGTTCAGCGCGCGGGAGATGATGCGCGTGCCGCTGACGGTGTAATCCACTGCCGGGAAGATAGAGGCATCATAGCCGCGCAGAACAGGCTGCTTGCCGGAGGCACTCCAGTCCCAAACCTTGCTCATATCCCAGCCGAGTGCTTCATAGGTGGACTTATCCTGCATTTTTGCGGCGGAAACATCCTCCCACTTAATCGGCTGCTCGGTCGGCTCGTTGCCGGACAGCAGCGTGCCCTCCCATGCAATATTGCCGGTGATGTTGGTAGCTGCCTCGTCGTCGAGCTGACCGACGATCTTATCCACGTCCGCAACGCCGTTGATAACGGTCTGTGCAGAAACGCTGTCCTTGAGCGTTTCACCGGCGTTGAACGAGCCTGCAATACCGCCCGCATGACCTACCGTGCCGCTCTTTGCGATGGTATCGACCGTACCGGCTGCAAAGCAGCGTGCAGATAGCCGCCGCCGTCCTGAATGCCGGCAACGCCGCCCGCATCATACGGAGCGGAAACGTCTGCGTTGACATAGCAGTCCTCAACATGACCGACGATCGGGCCTTCGCCCTCCTTCAGCTTGCCGCAGATACCGCCTGCGGTGTGCGAGTTGGACAGATCCAGGCACTTTACCTCACCGGTGACAACACAGCCGGTAATCGTACCGTAGTTTACGCCTGCCAGCGCGCCGACATTCTGCTGACCGGTTACATAGCAGTCGAGCAGGGCAACATCCTTGATATATGCCTGATCGTCCTGATTGCCGACATAGCCGAACAGACCGGCATATTTCTTTTCATATTCTACGCGCAGTCCCTTGATCGCATGGAACTGACCGTCAAATGTGCCGGTAAAGCCCTGATCCTTTTTGGAAGCAATCGGCTTAAATCCTTTGACGCCGGTCATATCAATATCGGCAGTCAAAACATAATGTCCATCGCGGGGAGCGCCGTCCCTCCAGCTGCCGGACAGATAGAGCAGCTGGTCCGGGGTAGAGATTTCATAGCAGCCTGTTGCCTTATTATATACCGGCGGCTTTCCCTTGTCGCTGGCAGCAAAGGCTCCCGTCGGGAGCATCGTCAAAGCCATTGCAGCAGACAGCGCCAAACTGAGTATGCGTTTTTTCATGTATCTCGGACCCTCTTTCTTAAAATTTTGTTTCTTTCTCGATTCTGCAGCGAAATCTCATTCCTCCTCCCCGTGCAACAGATTCGTGTGGTTATGCATTCCGTTTTCTTTCTCGCAAACGTTTGCGTAACTTGTACTTATAATTCTATCCCTGTTCCGTCAGAAAAGCAATCTCACTTCTCACCAATCTTTTCAAGCAAAAATTATGCATTTCTTCCTCAACGCGTGTCCGCTGCTGCGCGCAGAAAAGCTCCCGCCGGAACCGATCAACCGTTCCAACGGGAGCTTTTCTGTAATTATCCCTGCTTGCGGGCAATGGCACGCAGAGCTGCCGCCGCAATATCCTCTGCAGTGAGGTTATACTGCTGCATAAGGAAATCCTGCGGGCCTACCTGACCGAAGCGGTTCTGGATGCCGATACGCTCCACCGGAACCGGATTCTTTGCGCTCGTCAGGTTGGTGATGGCAGAGCCGAGACCGGTGCCGACCTGATGGTTCTCTGCGGTGACGATGCAGCCGGTCTCTGCAGCCGCACGGAGCACCAGCTCCTCGTCAAGCGGCTTCCAGGTGTGCATGTCGATCACGCGGGCGGAAATGCCCTGTGCTGCCAGCTGCTCCTCTGCCTTGAGTGCCTCGTCTACCAGAATGCCGGAGGCAATAATGGTTACGTCCTTGCCGTCGCGCAGCGTAACACCCTTGCCGATCTCAAAATCCGAGCCATCCGCGTAAACCGTGGTGAAGCCCTTGCGGATCAGGCGCATGTAGGACGGACTGCCGCAGGCAGCCAGCTTCCTGGTCAGTGCCTTGGTCTGTGCAAAGTCGCACGAGTCGA
Organism: Butyricicoccus sp. OF10-2; assembly: GCF_003481925.1. NCBI lineage: Bacteria > Bacillati > Bacillota > Clostridia > Eubacteriales > Butyricicoccaceae > Butyricicoccus > Butyricicoccus sp. OF10-2. The sequence goes on from NZ_QUMC01000005.1 coordinate 62,618, forward strand.
TAACGACCGCGTTCGGAATGTTCATGTACAGCGCACAGTCCTCAAACGGCATGTGGGTTGCGCCGTTGAACGCTGCGCAGACACCCGGGTCGGAACCGATCACATGCACCGGCAGCTCAGAGTAGCCTGCTGCCAGAAATGCCTGATCGAACATGCGCGGGCAGCAAAGCAGCCGAACGAGTGCGCGAATACGGTCAGGCCGGTGGCGGCCATGCCGGAGGCAACGCCCATGGCGTTCTGCTCCGCGATGCCTGCGTTAAAGGTCTGGGCCGGGAACGCCTTCAGCAGCTTTCCGGTGTTGATGCAGCCCATCAGGTCGCAGTCAACGTGCATCAGCTTGGGATTTTCCGCCATCATTTCGAGCATGGCTTCTACATAGCCGTCGCGGTTGGCGCGGCTGTCCTTTTCATGCTTGCCGATCAAAGTAAAACTCATTGTGTTCCCCTCCCTTACTTTTCGTTTTTCACTGCAGTCAGAGCGGCTTCGGATGCGGCGATCGCTTCATCCCACTGCTCCTTGGTCGGCTGCGAAGAATGTGCGCCGGACGGCTCGGCAAAGGTTGCGCCCTTGCCTTTACCGTGTTCAGGATCAGGCAGGTCGGCTTGCCCTTGCATGCCTTCGCCTGCTCGAGCGCGTTATAGATCTGCTCAACATCGTTGCCGTCGGCTACGTCAATAACATTCCAGCCGAATGCGTCAAACTTGGCGCCGATACCCTTGCCGTGGCTCATAACGTCGGCAACCGCGCCGTCCAGCTGGCGGCCGTTGTTGTCCACGAGACAAACGAGGTTATCCAGCTTGTAGTGTGCGGCAAACTGCGCACCTTCCCAGATCTGGCCCTCGTCACACTCGCCGTCGCCTACGGCAACGTAAACACGGCTCGGACGATTCTGCGCACGATTGCCGAGCGCCGCGCCGATGGCTTCGCTCATGCCCTGACCGAGCGAACCGGTCGTCAGGTCAACGCCGATGGTCTTGCTGCGGTCGGTATGCGACGGGAAATTCGTGTTCGGCTGGTTGAGCGTGTACGCGCTCTCCATCGGGTAATATCCCTTGAGACCGAGCGTCGCATACATGACCGGGCCGCCGTGTCCCTTGGACAGAACGAACCAGTCGCGGTCCTCCCAGCGGGGATTCTTCGGGTCGATATGCATAACCTCGCCATACAGCACCGCCATAGCATCCGCCATCGACATCGAGCCGCCCACATGGCCGAAGCCGCGCGACGCGATCACCTTGAGCGTTTCCAGACGGATTTCCGCCGCAAACACGCGCAGCTCGTGCAGTTTTTGCTTATCCATTGCTTTCCTCCTTGAAATTACGGTTTGCAGAACAAAACCCGCCCTTCCGCAATAAAAAGGACGGGTCTTGTTAGTTTTTATCGGTGATATTGCCGCTTTCGTACCGGTCTGCCGGTTAGACATACTCCATTTTGACATGGAACCGTCAGACCTTCCTTATACCGCAGTTCTCACAGAATTTACTTTATGTTTTAGCCGATGCGAGCGATCTTCTTCGCCAGTTCCTTCTTCATTTCCATGTTGGACTGACGAGCGATCATAATGCGCTGTGCCTGCGGCGAGCCTGCGCCGTGCATGGACTCGGGCAGATAGCCGACAGCAGCCGTGCCCATGGTCATGTTCTCGATCAGGCGCAGCAGACGCATGCGGTCCTCGGTTGGAACGGAAGCCACACCCTTGAGGTACTTCTCGATGTAATCGTGGGTTGCCGGGTTGCGGTAATCTGCCTCGGACGGCTGAGTAACCATGATGCCGCCGGCCAGATCCTGTGCCAGACGAGCGATCTCATACGGGAAACGGGTGACATTCTGCTTGCAGACGTTCGCCAGAAGCAGATCGATCAGGTAGTTGCCGCTCTTGGTCTTGGTGCCCTGAGACGAGCATGCAATGCCGCAGCAGTACAGGGTTTCGTTCAGGTGGGTCATCTCGATCAGCTTATCCTTAACATGAGAAGCCTTTGCAGAGCCAGCCATCTCACCTGCCAGTGCGGTAGCGCCGATGAGCACATCGCCTACACCAACCTTGCAGCCGCCGTAGGACTGACGGTGATAGCCTGCAAAGCGCTCTACCATCATGCCTGCGAACTGGGTCTCGCCGTTGAGGAAAATCATGTCATTCGGGATAAATACACGGTCGAAAATAACCAGAACCTCGTGACCGCCGTAAACCTTGTTGCCGACATCAATGTCGTTGTATTCCTCGGTCTTGCGAGTGTCGCAGGACTGACGGCCCAGAATCAGGGTGATGCCTTCCGCATCGGTCGGGCATGCGAAGGAAATCGCGTAATCTTCGTCGCCTTCACGCATGGAAATGGTCGGCATGACGAGAACGTAGTGGCTGTTCAGATAGCCGGTTTGGTGCGCCTTCGCGCCGGTAACGTAAACGCCGTCAGCGGTGCGCTCGACAACGTGCAGGAACAGGTCGGGATCCGCCTGCTTGGACGGAGACAGACCGCGGTCGCCCTTGACGTCGGTCATAGCGCCGTCAACACCCCAGTCATTGTTCTGTACATCGGTCCAGAACTTGACGAAATTCTCGTGGTACTTGGTGCCGCAAGCCTCGTCGGTCTCGAACGTAGTCGAATAAACGGCGTTTGCCGCGTCCATGCCGACACAGCGCTGGAAGCAGGCTGCGGTCTTCTGACCGAGCAGACGCTGCATTTTTACCTTTTTGATCAGGTCATCGGTGGACTGATGCAGATGGGTAAAACGGTTTACCTTTTTGCCGGTCAGATTGGACGTTGCCGTCATCAGATCTTCGTACTGCGGGTCCTCTGCCAGCTCGTACGTTGCCGCAAACGAGTTAAGCGACGGACGAACGATCGGGTTGTCCACGACGTTCTCGACCTTCTTGCCGAAGCTGTACAGATTGAGGTGCAGCTTTCGCAGGGATTCGATGTACTGGTCTTTTGTCATCATGATATCATCTTCCTTGTCCTTTTTCTTTCTTTTCAATAGGAAAAAGCGCCGATTCACCGATTTTGATAACATATTTGAGGAGACATGAAGGGAATAGTCTTTGTAATGGAAAAGTTCGGTTTCTCGGCGCATATCCACAGAATTTATACGTCCATGAGCAGATGTGTGAGATAAACACAGCAGCCGGAGAGCACGATCAGCAGCAGCAAAATCACATGAATATAGATGATTTGAAAACGAGAGAATGTCTTTTTCATCGTTATGACCTCCTGCTGTATGTTGAATTATAATTGGTTACACCTTGAGTTTTTCACCGAAGCGCTTCTCGAATTCCTCGGCAAGTTCTTCGCGGAATTTTGGATGCGCAATGGCAATCAGACGCTTTGCGCGCTCGCGGAGTGTTTGACCGCGAAGCTGCGCCACGCCGTACTCGGTGACAATGTAATTGACATCGCAGCGGCTGGTGGTAACCGGGCCGCCGGTGGTGATGGTTGTAACAATCTTAGACGCAGACTCGTCCTTGGTGGTTGAGTGCAGCGCAATGATGGAGCGACCGCCCTTGGACAAGTTTGCGCCGCGCACAAAGTCCATCTGGCCGCCAATACCGGAAATCTGGCGCAGACCGATTGCCTCGGCGCAGACCTGACCCTGCAGATCCACCTCAACGCACGAGTTAATGGAAACCACGTTGTCGTTCTCCGCGATAACCGCCGGATTGTTGCAAACATCCACCGGAAGCATGTTGATAATTGGGTTGTTATCCACAAAATCATACAACTTGCGCGTGCCCATCAGGAAGGTTACGCTCACCTTTCCGACGTCGCGCTGCTTGCGCTTGCCGTTGATGTTTCCATTTTCAAGCAGCGGCAGCACGCCGTCCGAAATCATCTCGGTATGCAGACCAAGGTCGTGCTTGTCGCCGAGGAACGAGCAGACCGCATCCGGCACCGCACCGATGCCCAGCTGCAGGCAGTCACCATCACGCACGAGTTCAGCGATATATTTGCCGATTGCACGGTCTTCCTCGCCGATTTTCGGCGGCGCGGACTCCGGCAGCGGCTCCCACGAGCACAGGAAGCCGTCAATCTCGGATACATGAACGAAGCTCTCGCCATAGGTGCGCGGCATGTTCGGGTTGACCTCGGCAATGACCGTTTTCGCGGATTTGACCGCCTGTGCGCCGTAGTCGCAGGACAGACCGAGCGACACATAGCCGCGCTCGTCCGGAGGCGAGCAGGTAAACGCAAAAACATCAACCGGCAGCGTGTTGTCGCGGAACATGCGCGGCACGTCCGAGAAAAACGCCGGGGTGTAGTCTGCACGGTTTTCCGCGATCGGCTTGCGGGCCGGACCGCCGACAAACAACGCGTTGTGGCGGAAATGACTTTCCATGCCCGGCTGCAGATACTCGCCCGAGCCAAGGTATACCATGTGTGCAACTTCCACGTTATGGAACTGCTCTGCCATTCGCGCCATTGTGCGCTGGAATACAATGGGTTCGCCAACCGCGTGACCGAACACAACGCGGTCGCCGTCATGGATCACACCAACCGCCTGCTCAGGCGTCATCGTGTGCTCTTTATAGTATGCTCTCCAATCCATTTCTCGTCCCTCCCGCGCTCAAAATGCCTTGCGGTAGATGTCGAGCAGATCGTCTTCTGACAGCTCCACATAGTTGTTGCCGAGCAGGCGCTGCTGGGTTTCGATGACATTCTTTGCAAAGACCGGCAATTCATCAGCGGTTACCCCGTGTTCGTGCAGGGGATCCTTTTTCAGTACCTCGTCCATCAATTCGTACAGATTTTCGAGTGCAAATACCGGTTCAACATCCAGTTCTGCGCTCAGAAGTTCTTCCAGCTGATTCAACTTGCCGATGGGCTTCTTTTCCTGATACTTGCGCATTACGTCCGCGAACATCAGCTGATTTGCCTGACCGTGCGGAATGTGGTGCACGCCGCCGAGCGGATACGCCATCGCGTGAACAGCCGCACAGCCCGCGTGACCAAACGCGATGCCTGCATAGTTGGAGGCGCGCAGGAACTCAAGTGCATGCTTCTTCCACGCATCCTTGCCGCCGCTTGCTACCGCGTCCTTCCAGCAGGACAGGATCAGGTGCAGTGCCTTTTCGGAGAACAGCTCGCTCAGTGCGCAGGCGTTCGGAGAAAGGTAGCTTTCGACCGCGTGGACCATGGCGTCAATGGAAGAAGTTGCAAAAACCGGATACGGCAGGCTGAGCAGCATGCCCGGCACGAGCGCCGCCTCGTCCGCAAACATCGCCGGAGACACCAGACCAACCTTGACGCCCTTAGTCGTACGGTTGATGATGGAAATGTTGGTAACCTCAGAGCCGGTGCCACAGGTAGTCGGCACGATGATCAGCTCATGCTCCTTCTCAAGGTTTGCCATGCGGTCGTACAGATCGTCCACACGGTCGGTGGACTTGGCAACGGTCAGCACCTTGGCGATGTCGATTACTGTACCGCCGCCGACCGCGATAATGCGGTCAAACTCCTTGCCGCGCAGGTCGTCGAGGATGGCGTCAACCATGACGTCGGTCGGCTCACCGCCGCCGAACTTTTCCTGAAAGCAGGTGTGGCAGCCGAGATTCAGCGCCGCGATTGTCGGATTGTAAATATATTCATTTGTCAGAATCAGGTCTTTCGCGCCGAGGCTTAATTCCTTCGCCAGCGTGCGAAAATCGACGTATTCCGTAATAGAAGGTACGATTTTGAAGGCTTTCACGTTATTTCACCGCCTTAAATATCCGGAAAATACTTCGCGTCGGCCTTAGTTACCCACTCATACTCGGGCACAACGGTCGTCACGATGTTCTTGTCGTCCTGCAGGCGGATGCACCACAGGTAATACTCCGCGTAGCCGGGAGCCGCAGCCTGAGAATGGGTCACGTTTTCCGGCATGCCGGTCAGGTCGTTGTTCTTTACCTTAAAGGCATCGTCGCCATATTCCGCCAGACCGTAGCCGTTTTCCGGCAGGAACTTGTAGTAGTACAGCTCCGGCTCAACGTGCTGATGCGGTGGATAAGAGGACCACTTGCCGGGGAAATGCACCACTTCACCGATGAAAAAGTTAGTCTCCGGGCAGTTGGAGCGGTCAAAGGAGGTGCGTACCAGACGGGTCGAGCACTCGTTCATCTGACCGGCGCCGCGCTCCTCATTCGCGCACAGGCAGTCCTCCGGACGCAGCAGACGAGCTGCGAAATCACGCTTGTTTTCCGTGCGGGAAACGGCGATTTCCACGTCGTTTTCGGCAGAAATTGTCACCTTGGTGTTCTGCGGAACGTGCAGCAGGATCGCACCCTCGTGGAACACGTCACGGCGGGTAACGGTCTCAGACTTGCCGTTCCACTCGAGGTCACGCTGCCGCTCATCAGGTCGTAAACGACCTCCTGCGCGTAGTCGAAGTGCATCACGTCGCCCGCTGCCATCTTGACAACACCGAACTCCATGCCCATCATTTCCGGGTTCTCGACTGCGGAGACCATGCCGTTGTAGCCCTTATCGAAGGGGGCCTTGTGCGTATATTTCATAATTCTTGCTCCTCTTTTCTTTGCTCGATACCTTATTATATAAGCGAAGCCGCCCGTCCGAAAACGGGCGGCTCATATTGAATCTGCGTTTAATTAGTACATGCGTGCTTCTGCCAGATGATCGTCGATGCGCTTGCGTGCAGCCTTTACCTCGTCAGACTTGGAGGTGGACGCTACGCCGATGTGCCACCAGGACTCGTAGCCCTCAGCCATGGTCTTGGGCAGAACCTTTGCGTCGATGATGCAGGAAACACTTTCCTTCTTGGCGTCCTGAACGGCCTTGCGGAATTCGTCCGGGGTCTTGGCGTAGAACGCCTTCATGCCGAAGCCTTCACCGATCTTGCCGAAGTCGGTGTAGCAGTAATCGCCGTCCAGCTTGCCGGTGGTCTCGTTGCGGTGACGCATTTCGGTCGCCAGAGAGCCAACGCCGTTGCCCATCTGCAGGTTGTTGATGCAGCCAAACGCGCAGTTGTCGAATACAACAACGGTGATCTTCGCGTTCTCCTGCATTGCGGTCGGGATCTCGGAGTTGAGCATCATAAACGAGCCATCGCCAACGAGTGCGTATACTTCCTTATCCGGCTCAGCCAGCTTGGCGCCGAACGCACCGGCAATCTCGTAGCCCATGCAGGAAGCGCCGTATTCCATGTTGTAGGAGTTCGGTGCGTCGGTGACCCACAGACGCTCGAGGTCTGCCGGCAGCGAGCCTGCTGCTGCAACCACGATTGCGTCGTCGTCTGCCTCCTCGCGGAGAATGCCGACCGCATTGGACTCAGTGATGGTGCCGCCGATCTGGTCAACAAAATCGTTCATGATCTTCTCGGTCCAGCTGGGAACGCACGGCACGAACTTGCCCTCGCCGAAGCCTTCGCCCTTGTACTGAACGCCCAGAACACGCAGACGCTCCTCTTCCCAAACCTTGCGGATATCCTGAATTTCGGTGGTGTAGCCGGACTTATAGCCGTCTGCCTTGAGTTTTCCATGATAGCCTCGAGCGTTACCTTTGCGTCACCGATGCAGCGGGTTGCGTCCAGCTTTTCCGCGTGGAACTCAGAGGTGTTGATAGCGAGAACCTTAATATCCGGGTTGCGGAACAGCACCCACTTGGAGCCGGTAACGAAGTCGTTGAAGCGAGTGCCGACACCGATAACGAGGTCGCAGTCCTTGCAGAGTGCGTTCGCCGCCAGACCGCCGGTTACGCCGATGCCGCCGACCGCCAGTTCAAACGAATCCGGCAGGCAGGAGTGGCCGGCCTGTGTCTGAGAAACCGGAATATTGAACGCCTTGCAGAAGTCCATTGCGGTCTGACCGGCCTCGGAGTAACGAACGCCGCCGCCTGCAATGAACATCGGCTTCTTGGAAGCTTGATCATCTCAACTGCCTTCTCGATATCGTAGTCATCCGCTACGCGGCGTGCAACGTGATGTACGCGCTTCTGGAAGAAGTAATCCGGGAAGTCGAAGCTCTCACCCTGTACATCCTGCGGAAGCGAGATAACAGCGGTGCCGCAGTTTGCGGTGTCGGTCAGGACACGCATTGCGTTGACCATCGCGCTCATCAGCTGCTCCGGACGAGAAATGCGGTCCCAGTACTTGGCAACCGGCTTGAAGCAGTCCGAAGCGGACATGGACAGGTCGTTCGGAACCTCGAGCTGCTGGAGAACCGGATCCGGCTGACGGGTTGCAAAGTAATCGGACGGGAACAGCAGCAGCGGGATATTATTGATGGTAGCGGTCAGTGCTGCGGTTACCATGTTCGCTGCGCCAACGCCGATAGACGAGGTGCAGGCGATGATCTTGCGGCGGTTGTGCTGCTTTGCGTAGCTGATGGCGGCGTGTGCCATGCCCTGCTCGTTGCGGCCCTGGTAAACTCTCAGGTGGCCCGGATCCTCCTCCAGTGCCTGACCGAGACCGACTACCATACCGTGACCGAGATCGTGAACATGCCGTCTACGAAGGGTTCCTCTTTGCCGTCCATCTCAATGTACTGCTGATTCAGGAACTTTACGATTGCCTGACCGACTGTCATTCTGGTTTTGCTCATTGTGTTTTCCTCCTCAAATGCTTTACTCTTTTTCCCTGCCGAGGCTCTTTCTTTTCGCTCCCGGCGGTGTTCTCTTTTGATGATTTAAGTTTAGCATTTGAGCGTTTGCTTTTCTTCTAACATCTTGAGAAATCGCCTTTTTTCTTATATTTTTACGTTACATACGAATATTTTCACATTTTATTATAGAATTCAGAACTTTTCTCTCCCCTACCGCATTGTTTTCCGTGTCTGCCGTTCCCGCCTGCGGCCTGCGTTTTGCACCTGTTTTTTTAATATCTCGCTATCGTGCGGAAAACGCGGCATACTGTCATTACAGAATTTCGCATTTTCCGTCCTAAACAACAAGCAAAAAAGCATATATCTCAATATTTTATAAAAATACGCAATCTTTCTCCCGCCTTTATTTTTCACTCACAGGCTGCATTTTCACCACTTTTTATAGGTTGTTGCTGCCGTTTTCCGCGTATGCTGACCGTCTGTGCCGGTCAAATTATAGATTCTTGCTCAACTCTATGAAATACAAGAAGTTAGAAGAAAAACCGCGTCCAAGGGACTACAATAGAATCATCAAAGGAAAGCCGAACGCAAACGGCGAAAGAACGGATAACGGAGGAATAAATATGTTATTCACCATTTTTCTGTAGTAGTTATCCTTGCAAACATGGTCATTCCGCAGACCGTGCTGTATCAATAAGATAATTACGCTCCGGCAAACGATCATCACACACACTCTCTAATTTCACACACATCTCCATTTCACCGGCGCAGCGCTCTCTCTCGGCTGCGCCATTCTTCTATTTGTAAGTAAGATAGAAAAACACCGTGCCAAGCGTTACTGCTCTGCACGGTGTTTTCCGTTTTACGATTCCTCTTCTTCACTTTTTCCTTTTTCGCTGTGCGTGATGCTCTGCTTGAACGACTGCCGGAACTTACCGGGCGGTGTGCCGGTGTACTTCTTAAACATGGTGTTGAAGTGACAGATACTGCTGAAGCCGAGTGTATCCGCAATCTCGGCGATCGGGATGCCGGTATTCATCAGAAAACCCTGCGCCTCACCAATCCGGCGCTTCATCACATACTGCATAGGCGGCACGCCGAACTCCTGCTTAAACACATGCGCCAGATAATACTCGCTCACGCGCAGTCGCTCCGCCACCATACGCAGCGTGATCGGCTCACAGTGGTGTGCATCCAGATAGCGCCGCACGCGCTGCGCCAGCACAGACGGCATTTCACGCTGCTGCTCCTGCTGGTGGATACGACTGCGGAGCAGGGAATCGGTCAGATTCAGCATTGCCTCTGCCAGACTGCAGCACACGGCATGCAGGTTTCCCGCATCGGCGCTGAGCAGATACAGCAGGTGCATGGTCTCGCCTACCTGCCTGGCAAGCTGTCCGCACGATACGACCGGACACTCCCCTTCTGCGATCAGGCAGTTGGGCGGCAGACCTTCTACATTGACATCAGTAATTGCGACGCTGTACGACCGGATCTGCCGCACCTGATCGGGTTCCTCGCCGTGCAGCACACCCTGATTGCAGATAACAATGTCGCCCTCTCCAATCGGATAATACCGGTTATCCACCATGTACTGTCCTTGTCCGCTGCACACATAGAACAGCTCCAGACGGTTGTCGTGCATATGCGGAAGTATAGACTGCTGGTTGTTGTAATTGCGGTCGATCGAAATGCAGTTGAAGAATGTTCCGCTCAGTTTACAAGGCTTGTTTCCCATGTATGCTCCCTCCCAAGAATCACAAGATTACGAAAGCCTTCCCTCGATTTTCTTTCTTCCCCTCGGAAAATCCTGCTGTTTTTTCCACAAGAACACGATAACGCTCTCACGGACTTTGTTTGTATAATAATCACAAGAAAAGCGTAAATGATTCAAAAACAGCAGTTTATATCGTTGTTATATTCGATATTTCAATGTTGTTCTTCTCTGTGTGCAATTATTATATCATAGAAGCACAGAAAAAAACTTCTAACATACTGCTTTTTGAGCAAACGCGTCAATTCAGGTTTCAGAGTAAAAAAGGAGTGCAAGAAAAAATGGCAAACAAGGTAAGAATCGGTCTGCTGGGTGCAGGCAGAATCGGCAAGCTTCACGGCGAAAATCTGGCACATGCAGTGCCGAACGCAGACCTCTACGCAGTGGCTGATCCGTTCATGAACGATGCGACCCGTGCATGGGCAGCGGACATGGGTATCGAGAAGTGCTACGATGATCCCGAGATGATCTTTGGCGATCCGACCATCGAGGCTGTGTTCATCTGCTCCTCCACCGCAACGCATGCAGACTTCATCATGCGCGCTGCGCAGACCGGCAAGCACATCTTCTGCGAGAAGCCGATCGACACCAAGCTGGCAAAGATCGAGGAAGCACTCGCTGCGGTAAAGAAGGCAGGCGTTAAGCTGCAGGTCGGCTTCGTGCGCCGCTTTGACCACAACCACAAGGCCGTCCGCGATACGGTCGCTTCCGGCAAGCTGGGCAAGCCCAATCTCATCAAGGTCACCTCCCGTGATCCCGATCACCAGCCGATGAGCTATATCAAGGTTTCCGGCGGTATCTTCATGGACATGACCATTCACGATTTCGACATGGTCCGCTATCTGGCAGGCAGCGAGGTTACCGAGGTTACCGCTTACGGTGCAGCGCTCTCCGGCGCCGGCTACGAGGAGTACGGCGATGTGGACACCGCCATTGTAATGATGAAGTTCGAGAACGGCGCACTCGGCGTGATCGACAACTCCCGTGCCGCTCACTATGGCTATGACCAGCGCACCGAGGTGCACTGCGACCAGGGCTGCGTGCAGGTTGCAAACGATCTGAACAACACCGCCATGATCTCCTCCGCCGCAGGCGTCGAGGTTGCAAAGCCGACCTGGTTCTTCCTCGAGCGCTACAACAACGCATTCATCGCAGAGGCAAAGGCGTTCACCGATGCCGTTCTGAACGACACCGACACGCTGGTTACCGGCTTTGACGGTCTGCAGCCGGTCAAGATCGCAATGGCAGCAAACCTGTCCATGAAGGAAGGCCGTCCGGTCAAGCTGAGCGAAATCGAGTAATTTATCCCCGCATATCACAGGAAAAGAGAAGAAAAAGAGTTATTCGGCAAGCCGCCGCACTCGGCGGCGGCTTCCGTTTTTTGAGAAAAGAAAGAGGGGTTGCTCCTTATGAGTGAAAAGAACAACACTGCCTCCCTTGGCTGGGGAACCCGTATCTCCTATGGTTTAGGCGATACCGCCTGCAACATTGTGTTCGGTATGATCACCGCGCTGCTCACCCTGTTCTATACGGATTACTGCGGTATTCCGGTCGTTACCGTCGGTCTGGTCATGCTGATCTCGCGTATTTTTGATGGCTCGTCCGACGTTATCATGGGCATCATCGTAAGCAAGACCAAATCCAAATGGGGCAAGGCCCGTCCGTGGATCTTGTGGATGAGCGTACCGTATGTTCTGTGCGCGGTTGCGATGTTCTGTGTGCCGCACAGCAGCAGCACGACCGTTCAATTCTGGTACATTTTTGTTACTTATAACCTGTGCACCACCGTATGCTACACCGCAATCAACGTGCCCTACGGCACCCTGTCCACCATGATGACCCGCTCCTCGCACGAGCGCGACCTGCTGTCCGTTGTGCGTATGTCACTGTCTCCGATTGGCAAGATCATTGCCGTAACCTTCACCATGCCGGTCATCAAGCTGTTCGGCAACGATCAGGCCGCCTGGATCAAGACCATGAGCATCTGGTGCGCCATCGCACTTGCTCTGCTTGTCATCTGCTTTGTTCGCTGCAAGGAAACCGTCAATTTCGAGGCCGCGCAGCAGGAGCAGCCCAAGGTTCCCGCTTCCCGTGCGATTAAAGCGCTGCTGGGCAACCCGTATTTCTGGGCAACGCTCGTTCTGTGGACCGTCACCTGCGTACATACCACCATCATCGGCACCGATCTGCCGTATTACTGCAAATATGTTCTCGGCAACGATGAATGGTATTACAGCGTCATTTACACCTCCGAGATCGTCGCACTGATCGTTGGCGCGCTGCTGTGTCCAATACTGCTGCAGAAATTCAACAAGCGCAACCTGTCGCTCGCCGGCTGTATCGTAGTTGTTATCGCCCATGCACTCATTATGGTAAACCCGATGAGCTTCCGGTGGATTCTGGTAATGACCATCATCCGCTCGCTCGGTCAGGCTCCGCTGACCTCTCTGGTATTCGGCATGATGGGCGACGTTGTAGAGTACGGTCAGTGGAAGAGCCATCTGCGTCAGGAAAGCCTGATCTTCGGCGGCGGTTCGCTCGGCTTTAAGATCGGCACCGGTATCACCAGTGCGGTTATGACTGCCATGCTCGAGGGCGCAGGCTTCCTCAGCTCGGTTACCGGCGGTGCTATGCAGCCGGCTTCCGCCCAGCAAATGATTTCCTCTATCTTTAAGTTCGGTCCGATTCTGGTCTGGATCGTTGCCATTATCGTCCTGCTGTTCTACAAGCTGGATAAGATTTACCCCACTATTATGAAGGAACTCACCGAGCGTGAAGCACGCGGTGAAATGTAAAGGAGACTGTCTTATGCTGAAACTCGGATATAACGAAGCAACCTGCAAGGAAAATTCCACGGTTGAAAACGACCTGCTGCTGTGTGAAAAGTACGGCTATGACTATATCGAGCTGCGTCTCGATATGCTGCAGGACTACCTCAAGACCCACACCACAGACGATCTCAAGGCGTTTTTTGCAAAGAGCCATATCAAGCCGTTTGCATTCAACTCCATTGAAAACATCAACTTCTGCACGCCGGAGGAGTGGGAAAAGCTTGTAGAGCTGTTCACCTTCGGCTGCAAGGTGGCCCAGCAGATCGGCAATCCGTACATTATTGTTGTGCCGACTGTTACCAACGAGATCTGCACCAGGAACGAGAAGGAGATCTTCGACGACTCGGTGAAGGTGCTGAACAAACTCGCCGACATTGCTGAACCATACGGCGTCAAGCTGTCCTTCGAGCCGATCGGTGACAAGAAATGGTGCGTCAATAGCGTTCGTCAGGCGCTTGAGATCGTAAACGCCGTCAACCGCGACAGTGTTGGCCTGACCGTGGACTGCATCAATGTTTACCTGCACGACAAGTGCGCGGACGTTGATTTCATCCGCAAAATTCCCAAGGAGAAGCTGTTCGTGTTCCACATCAACGACTGCGAGGACCTGCCGCTCGGCATCCTCGACCACTGCCACCGTCTGATGCCCGGTCTGGGTGCCATTCCGGTGCAGGAGGTTGCTGATGCGGTACAGGCAGTCGGCTACGACGGCCCTGCGTGCCTTGAGCTGTTCCGTCCGGAATACTGGAGAATGCCTGCTGAGGATGTGATCCGCATGGGTGCGGAAACCACCCGTCCGTTCCTCGGTTAATTTTCCCGAATCGCAGATCAAATTCCACATTCAATTTATTCTCTCTTATTTATATTCAAGTCTCCAAACAGAATACAAATATAATTTTCTCCACAAAAGGACGGAAGGTACTTGGACCCTTCCGTCCTTTTGCTTTCCATCACATCAGACAATCCTGCAAAACCCCAAAGGGCGCTCCTTCGAGCGCCTTTGGGGGTATGGAAAGACCTGACTTTCGCCAGACCGATCGCACTTGTCTTTACCGCAGCGTGAGCACCATCAGCACGACCGCCGACACGCTCAGCACAAGACCGATAATGTGCGTCAGCCGCGTTACGCCGCGGATGCTCATCGCGTGAAAGCTCTCAAACGAGGTGACCGGATACGGAAACGCGATAAACGCCAGTCCCGCAACAAGCTGACCGGCATACGCACCGATCATGCGCAGCGGACTGTCACCGCCGAAAAATGCACTGATAACAAATCCGATGCCGCCCAGAAAGACCAGAAGATACAGTGCGGTCTTGAATCGCTTATCCAGCTTGATATACTGTTCGGTCTTTGCCGCACAATCCGCGCAGCACACATCGAACGAGCGCGTGCGCACCTTTACCTTAGTCGGCTTTTCCGGCAGATCACCGCCGCAGTATACGCATTTTTCCTCCATAATGGTCCCCTCCTGCAAAATTTATTTCTGTCGGTAGGTCTGGAATGCCTCCAGCACCGAGTTGATCTGCTCGTCATTCAACAGCTTCGGCTCCTGACCGGCTGCCTTACAATTATAATAGAGCTGTGCGCAGAATTCGATCTGCTCGGACACATCCAGCGTGTAGCTGATATTGCCGCCGACGCACAGCAGACCGTGATTTCCGAGAATGCAGGCGTAATTATCGCCCATGCCGTCCAGCGCCGCCTGTGCCAGTTCATAAGTGCCGAACGGCACATACGGAATGCACGGCACCTCTCTGCCCGAATACGCCACCAGATAGTGCAGCGGCGGAATGCTCCAGCCGAGACACGCCAGCGTAGTAGCGTAGCGCGGATGCGTGTGCACGACCGACTTGATGCCCGGGCGCTTCTGGTAGAAAATACGGTGCATGTCCACCTCGGAAGATGGCTTGCGGTCGCCGTCCGCCTTTTCGCCGTCGAGCGTCATAACGACCACATCGCTTGCGTCGGTCTTAAAATAGTCCATGCCGCTCGGACTGATGGCAAACAGGTTCTCCTTTTCGTTGTAAATGCTCAGGTTGCCGAAGGTGCCTGCGGTCAGACCGCGCTTGAGCATTTCCTGTCCGTATACAACGATTTTCTCTCTTTCTTCCTGCAAAAGCATTGCGTTTCCTCCTTACTCCAGTGTGATGGACACATGATTTACCACCCGATCGGTCACTCCGTCAGCCAGAAACCGATCAACCTCACGCATAAGCAAAAACGGCGCCCGTGGGATCGCGTCTACCGTGGTGCCCGCAATGTGCGGCGTTAGCAGCACGTTGTCCATCTGCAGCAGCGAATCGTCCACGGCGAGCGGCTCGCTGTCGTACACATCCAGCGCCGCGCCTGCCATGCAGCCCTGCTGCAGCGCCTCGACCAGTGCCGGCTGATCGACCAGACCGCCGCGCGCGGTATTGATAAAGTACGCCGTTTTTTTCATGCGGGAAAAATACTGCATACCGATCATATGCTCGGTATCCGGTGTCAGCCGCAGGTGCAGCGATACAATATCGCCCTGTTCAAACAGGGTTTCAAGTGAATCGACCAGCTTGATTGCACCGAGACCGGCCTTTTCCAGCTTTTCCGGACTGGTGTATGCGTCATACGCGATCACCGGCACGCCGAGTGCCAGCAGACGGCGCGCCAGCGCGCTGCCGACGTTGCCGATACCGGCCAGCGCCACCGTATGGCTGGAAAGCGTCATCAAATGGTCCGAGTTGTAAAAGCTCTTCATCCATACACCTTCGCGCATTTTGCGGTGCGATAGCGCGATATCGCGCGTCAGATCAAGCATCATGCCGAGGGCAAAGTCCGCGACCGGCTCTGCATTGCGGATAACGTTGAGCACCGGAATATTGCGCTCACTTGCAGCTGCAAGGTCAATGTGCTCCATGCCGCCGCGGCAGGTCAGGATGACCTTGAGGTTAGGCGCTTTCTCAATCAGCGCACGCGGCACCGGATTGAAATGCACGAGCAGAACCTCTGCCTCGCCGATCACCTCGTCCAGACCGTCCGCATACGGTACGGCTTCCGGACCGTTCCGCTCGAGTTTAAGCTGCCGCGAGGTGAATTCCTGCTTGTCGGAGCCGCCCCACATCAGCTTAGTGATCCTGCCGCAGCAGAGTGTGCTTTGCTGCACCGCCTGCTCCATCGTGTCCGGCGAAACAAAAGCATCGCCGACCAGTACGATATTCTGCGGCTTTTGTGTCAGTTCCTTCATCTTTTCCTCCTCTTCGGAATAAAACAACAGCCGGCTGCGCTGCATTTGTTTGCAGCAGCAGCCGGCTGTTTTCAGTTTAGAAGCAATCGCTTAGTATGCCGAGTAAGCAGCAGCAGCGTTCTCCAGATAGCCAACGAAACGCTCCTTGTTCTTCTTGAACAGGAAGTACAGTACGAAGTATGCAATGACAACCGCACCGATGATGATCGGATTCTGAGACCAGAATGCATAGAACAGACCGGCGATCAGCGGGTGGCACATAATACCGAAGCTGATGATGAATACGCCTTCCTGTGCCAGCTGGAAGCCGGCGTCAACAGCGACCTGCGTAAAGGTCGGCGCGAGAACGGACGCAACAACCAGGCCCAGAGAGAACCAGATCGCACCGGAAACAACGCTCTTTGCGATATTGCCGTTGGATACGCAAACAAATACCTCAACCATGTACGGCAGAGCGCACAGGTCAGCCATCGGCAGGATGGTGTTGCCCGGAAGAACAAATGCTACAACCAGCATGATCGGGATCAGCAGGATGCCGGTAACCAGTGTATTCGGCTCGCCGTAACCGCATGCATCGTTAACAGAGAGATACCATTCACGGCCTTCGCCGGACTTGGCAGCCTTGGACTTGTACGCATCAGTCAGAGTGGTAAATGCGCTTGCGAAGATACCGGCTACCTTCGGGAATACTGCCATGATCGCTGCGGTGGAAACAGCCGCAGAGGATACCGTACCCCAGGCCGTCAGCGCACCCTCGCCGACCAGAGCGTTAAAGTTGCCGATGATGCCGATCAGAGCGCCGACAACCAGGCCGATGAACATAGGCTCACCGAGGATGCCGAGCTTCTTCTGCAGGGTCTGTGCATTCAGCTTGATCTTGTCAAAGCCGATCTTGCCGAGGAACCAGTTCATGAATACCGCAAACGGCAGGCTCTCCAGATGATGAGGAGCGGTCATGCAGCAGTTATCGTAATCATAATAGGTAGACCAGCGCTTTGCGCAAGCCTCAGAGAACAACAGGATGTACAGCAGCTGAACGACCATCAGAGCCATGGAGAGCATCATGTTGTCGGTCAGAGCATACAGCATGGAGCCCCAAACCATGAAGGAGTAGTTGTTCCACAGATCGGATGCCATAAATACGTTTGTCCACTTGGTGAAGAACAGCACAAGCTGCAGAATGATTGCAACGCCGATGAAGATCAGGCCAACCTTGGTCGAATATGCGATAACCGACGTGGACTGCCAGCCGGTATCGAGCGTCGGCAGGTTTACGCCTGCGTTCGTAACCATCTGGTTAACAACCGGTGCGATAATCGCGGAATAGCTGTTGATAACGAGGTTGAAGCCCGTCAAGCCGACTGCACACAGCAGTGCCGTGTTAAATGCCTTCTTACCGGTAACACCCATACACTTTGCAATGATAAACAGAATAACCGGTACGAATACTGCAGCACCGAATGCACTGAACACATCACTTAATGTTTGAAAGAAACTTGCCATGCTTGGAACCACCTTTCTTTTTTACCCTTTTGCCTTTACTCTTTGCTATGGATGACTATGAGAAAATGCGCCTTACCCTTTACGCATTTGCCTCCAGGATCTTCAGGCAGTCATCGACTACCTTGTCCTCGGACAGACCGGTCAGCATGCCGACTGCCTTTACCTTCGGGATGCCGAAGTCCTCGTAAACCGGGCTTACACATGCAATCAGATCAAACTTCTTGCCGGTGATCTCGGTCGAAATGCTGTTCGGGCTTGCTTCCACCATGGCAGCATCCCAGCCCTTTTCCTTCAGGCGCTCCTTGAGCTTGCCTGCTACCATTGCGGAACTTACGGTACCCGAACCGCATACACACAGAATGTTACAAGTTTTCATCATTTGACCCTCCAATAAATTAGATTTAACCGTGTTTTGAACAGAACCGCAGTCCTGTAATCAACCAATGTACTTCTGAGCCGCCTCGAACAGCTCGTCTTCATTTTTTGCTGCGCGGAATGCAGCAACGACCTCCGGCTGCTGGAATACGCCGAGCACCTTCTGCAGCAGCTCGACCTGCTCATCCGGATTCTTGATGGCCATCATGAACAGCATTTCCGCCTGCACCTTGGTATCCGGATCGCCCATATGTTCAAACTCGACCGGGTGCTTAAGCTGTGCGATGCACACGCCCGGGCGGTTAACATGCTGCGGATCGGTGTGCGGCATAGCTACCGCGATATCCGCCAGCTGCAGACCGGTCGCGTAATTCTTCTCACGCGCAACAACTGCATCAATATAGGTGTCCTTTACGAAGCCTTCATCGTAAAAACGCTGACCGACCTTGCGGATTGCCTCCTCGGCGTTTGCCGCTTCCACATCCCGCAGGATCAGATTGCGAAAGGTTGCCTGTTCCATCTTCATTTCTCCTTTTCTTCTCAGTCGGTCAAGCCTTCCAGGAATTCCATGATCTTTGCACCGGATTCCTGCTCGCTGGCGCCTTCTACCTCGATTTTGATTGCTGAACCTTTTTTCAGGCCTGCGGTCAAAATTCCAATTACATTTTTGGGATTGATCGTGCCTTTTTCGCAGATCAGACGAATATCATCCGGAATATCCTTGCACAGCTTGGCCATCTGGCTGGCCGGACGTGCGTGCAGACCGGTTGGATTTTTTACAACAAATTCACTGGTGAACATGGATGCTTCTCCTATCTCCTACTATTCCTATGGAATATTATCACAATTCCTACGGGCAATATCATATTGGATTTTTCGCTTTTTGTCAATACGTTTATTGACATTCTATACGAAAAACGCTATACTTTGTGTTGTGAACAAATGTTCATCTAACTTTTCAAATTTTTAAGGAGGCCTATTATGAGCAGCCGTACCGATTTGCTCGTACGAATCTCCGAGCTTTATTATCAGCAGAATCTCAGCCAGCAGGATATCAGCAAAATCACCGGCATTTCCCGTCCCACCATCTCCCGCCTTCTCGATGAAGCGAAGGAGACCGGCGTGGTTGAAATCATCGTTCATAGTCCGATCAACAAAAATCCGCAGCTTTCGCACCTTGTTCGTACAACCTTCGGTTTACGCGATGCGGTCATCGTTGCCGGAGATTATGAATTCGACCAGTCCCTGACACGCTGTGCACACTGTGCAGTAGATTTTCTTTCGACCGTACTGGAAAACAACATGTCTATCGGCATTTCGTGGGGCCGTGCACTGGAAGCACTGTGCGATGTCCTCGAACCGACCGATTATTCCGACTACTATAATGTAACTGTTGTGCAGATGGTCGGCTGCCTCGGCACCGGCAATCCGCGTGTGGACGGCCTCGAGCTTGCGCTCCGGCTTTCCAAAAAGGTGCACGGCACCTATTCCAACATCTATGCACCGGTCTATGTGGACAGCGAGTTGGTTTACTCCTATCTCACCGCCGAGCCGCAGATTGAAGCAACACTCAAGAAGGCAGGTTCGGTAGATATCATCCTCACCGGCATCGGTTCGCTGAATGACGCTAACGGCTCACTTTATAAATCCGGCTGCTACAACGCCGAGGAGCGCAAGGAGCTGATGCGCCGCGGTGCGGTTTCCAGTCTGCTCGGCCGCATGTTTGACATCAACGGCAACGAGGTTCAGCTGGACAGCCGCTACGTCATCTCCGCTCCGTTGGAGGCAATGCGCACTCCGGCGTGGTCGATCGGCATCAACGCCAGTGCCGAAAAGGCAGAGTGCACGCTTGCCGCCGTGCGCGGAAAGTACATCAACGTACTGGTCGCGGACGAGGCACTCGCCCGCCGCATGCTGGAAATGGAAGGCGTTGCCGTTCCCGAATAAGCACCCCTTTTTAGAATCAACCAATACCGCAAAAGCGGTATTGGTTTTTTCTTTTCTCTCATTTCTTTATCATAATCAGTTCATTCTTTATCCATCGTGGGATTGCTTATTGCAGACTGTCATCGAGCACGATAACACCCTTGGCGCCTTCGCCTCGGATCATCTTGTCAAAGCCGTCGCGCCATTTCTCCAGCGGATCAATCGAGGTGACGATCTTTTCCGGTACAACTGTGCCTGCCGCCAAAAGCTCCAGAGCCTTGACCCACGAGGACGGCTTCTGGCTGCGGGAGCCAACATAGTTGATCTCGTGATGCAGGATCAGGTCGGTCCAGATACTCTCATGCGATTGCGGGAACACGCCCATCTGTACAACTGTGCCCTTGCGGCGTACCAGTTCAAGCGCCTTGTTGGCTGCCGGAACCGCACCCGAGCACTCAAAGCACTTGTCCGCGCCGACACCGTTCGTCATCTCCATCACGATATCCTTGATGTTCTCGGTCTGCTGATCAACACAGCGGTCCGCGCCTGCACTCTTTGCAATCTCAAAGCGTTCCGCATCGTGGCTCAGTCCGGCAACGATAACGGTCGCGCCCTGACTCTTTGCCACCTGCATAACCATCTGGCCGATTGCGCCGACACCGAATACCACGCAGATATCGCCAGGCTGTACATTGCCCTTCTCGATAGCAGCATGTACGCCGCACGCAAGCGGTTCAGTGAGCGCGGCACTCAGCAGCGATACGTTATCCGGCAGGACGTGAACGCTTTCCTCTCTGCTGACCAGATACTCAGCCATCGAGCCGTTAATCTGGGTGCCAATACCCTGCCGGTTGCCGCACAGATTGTAATCCTTGGATTTGCACATCGGGCATACGCCGCAGGTCTTGAAGGTGGTCTCGCTGGTAACGCGATCTCCCACCTTAACATTCTTTACGTCCGAACCGATCTCGGTGACTACACCAGAGAACTCATGGCCGAGTACAACCGGCGGCTTAGTGCTCGCGTAGGTGCCCTTGAACGCATGAAGATCAGTGCCGCAGATACCGGAGTATGCGATCTTGATCTTTACCAGATCTCCGGTCGCTTTGGGTTCCGGAATATCTGTATACTGCATATGATCAAAACCGGTCTCCGTTTTCACAACAGCTTTCATAATTCATCTTCCTTTCATGGAACTCGCGGGAATGTTTGAAATTTTGTTCATTGTTGTGAACCGTTTTCTAAATTCCTTTTATCTCATTATAGGCAACATAAACAGTCTCGTCAAGCCATTTCCGCGCTTTAATCGTCATTTCTCACTATTTAACCAATTTCATTAACTCGTTTTTGGCACAAATGACAAGTTTTCTATCATTGACATTTGTGCTCGCATATGAAATAATGTTTTTAAGAGATCGACACCACAACCCACAGCACCGGCTGTTCGTATAGGTATTGGATTCAGAAAGGAGTCATGCTCTTATGAGTGAAAAAAATTATTCCACCGCCGATATTCAGGCGGTCGCTAACGGAATCCGCAAGCAGATTCTCGGCGTTGCACTGAAAACCGGCGGCTGCTATCTGGCACAGGCGTGCTCGTCGGCAGAAATCATTGCCTCCCTGTACACCCGTGTGATGAACCTCGGTCCGTCCGTCGGCAGCTGGGAGCCGATTCCGTTCCCCGGCGTTCCGGGGCCGGATAATATGGATTATCAGCGAGGCTCCTCTTACAACGGCGCTCCCGCACCGGATAAGGACCGTTTCTTCGTATCCTGCTGCCACTATGCTTCGGTTATCTACGCCGCACTGGCAGAGACCGGCCGCATCAGCCCGGACTGCATGGACAAATTCAATGTAGACGGCTGGAACATGGAAATGATCGGTGCGGAGCACTCCCCCGGATTTGAGAATACCGCAGGCTCGCTCGGCCAGACCATCTCGATCGCAGGCGGCACGGCTCATGCCCGCAAGCGCCGCGGCGACACCGGCAAGTGCTATGTTCTGCTCGGTGACGGTGAGCTGCAGGAAGGTCAGACCTGGGAGTGCATTCAGGCAGCCGGTTACTACAAGCTGGATAATTTCATCGTTGTAATCGATGCAAACGACCAGCAGGTTGAGGGCAGGATTGAGGATCAGATGACCGAGGAGCCGCTGATTGACCGCTTCACCTCGTTCGGCGCGGTCTGCGTTGAGGCAAACGGCCACGACATTGAGGACTTCTGCAAGGCATGCGAGACTCCGCATGAGGGCAAGCCGCTCGTTGTTATCGCACGCACGCACGGCTGGACCGGTGTTAAGCCGCTCGAAAAGCCGCGTTCGATGCACTTTATCCGCATCGGCGCTGACGAGCGTGATGAATTCCAGAAGATCTATGACGAGATGTGAGAAGGAAGGAGTTCAAAATGAAGATCGAAGTTAATACACATGAAAAAAATATGATTCGCTTCGCAGCCGAGCATCCGGAGGTTCTGGTTATGTCGGCCGACCTCGGCTCCTCCTGCGAAGTAAAAAAGTTCCGCCAGACCTACCCGGACCGCTATCTGACCATGGGTATCGCTGAGCAGAACATGTGCTCTTGGGCAGCCGGCATGTGCCGTGAAGGCTACCGTCCGTTCCTGCACACCTTTGCGGTATTCCTGTATCGCCGCATCCTCGATCAGCTGGAAATGAGTGTTGCTTATCCGAATCTGCCGGTTGTATTCGTCGGCTTTGTGCCGGGCATTACCACGCCGGGCGGTGTTACCCACCAGTCCATCAACGACATCGGCGTACTTCGCACGGTGCCGAACATGGCCATCTTCGACATCGGTGATGCGACCGAAATCGAAGGCGTGCTCGATCTGGCATACAACTACAACGGTCCGGTTTACATCCGCATGCTTCGCAAGGAAGTTCCGCGCCTGTTCCCGGCAAACGAGCCGATGCAGTTCAACCGTGCCCGCGTGCTGAGCGAAGGCGATGACATCGTTCTGCTGTCCTCCTCCATCTGCACCGAGGAAGCAATGCGCGCTACCGCAGTTCTGAAGGAAAAGGGCGTTTCCGTACAGCATATGCACGTTTCCACCCTCAAGCCGTTCACCGACCCGACCATCGTTGAGGCCATCAATAAGAGCAAGTACGGCGTTGTTACCATCGAAAACCATCTGGATATCGGCGGTCTCGGCTCCGCTGTTGCTGATGTTATCGCAGAGAACGGACTGGGCAAGCGTCTGGTCAAGATCGGCCTGCCGGGCTATCCGCACGGTGCGTCCAAGATGTATCTGATGAAGAAGTACGGCATTGATGCCATGCACCTCGTATCCGCTGTCGAGGACCTGACCGGCAAGAAGCTCGGCGTTGCAGAGTCCGATCTGGAAGCCGTTCGCTTTGTAGACTTCCTGGAGGTATAAATGGGCTTTCGCGCCTGCGTCTGGGATTTGGACGGCACGCTGCTCTATACCCTGCCGACCATTCACCATTACTGTAACCAGTCCCTTCGTCATTTCGGCTTTCACGACATTACACTCGACGAATGCCGTGACCTGTGCCGCCTTTCTATCGCGGAGTTTTACCATAAGCTGCTGAAGCTCGGCGGCTGCCCGCCTGATCGGGTTGCCGCACTTCAGCCCGCGATACGCGATTACGACTGCGCCGCGTACCTCAGCGATTTCACCTATCTCACCCAGCCGTATGCAGGGGTGTGTGAAACGCTTGCGGAGCTGAACCGCCGCGGCATCAAGAACGCCGTTCTGACGAATAAACCCAACGCCGTTGCCTGTGCGCTCATCGACCGATTTTTCGGAGATGCGATGGAGCTGTGCGTCGGACAGACGCCAGAGACCATCTCCAAACCCGATCCGCACTCGATGGACCCTGTGCTTGATCAGCTGGGCATACCACGTGAGCAGATACTCTATGTCGGTGACACCGATGTGGACATGCAGACCGCACGCAACACGCAAACGGCAGCCGCTGCTGCCGCATGGGGCTATCAGCCGCTCGAAATGCTGCTGCCCTACCATCCGGAATTCATCGTCCGCAAACCGGAACAGCTGCTCACGATTTTTTAGGAGGAATTCACCATGTTTTCGGAAATGAAAAAAGAAATCATCGAAGCCGGTATCCTGCTCGACCGTTATGAGCTGGTATCGCTGACCTGCGGCAACCTGAGCGTACGCATGCCGACCGGCGAGATTCTCGTTACGCCGTCCGGCATGATGTATGAGAAGATGGTCGAGGATGATATGATCGTCATGGATATCGACGGCAATGTCATCGAAGGCACCCGCAAGCCCTCGTCCGACACACCGGCTATCCTGCATATCTTCCGCGAGCGTCCGGATATCAACGCCGTTATCCACACCCACCAGCCGTATGCGACTGCGGTTTCGCTCATTCCGGGCCTGACCGAGTTCCGCGTATGCATCACCGCACTGGCCAATGCCGCCGGCGGCAATGTGCCGATCACGCCGTATTCGGCTGCCGGCTCGATCGATATGGGCATCGATACCGTCAAGTACGTCGGCAACGGTCATGCCGTTATCCTGTCTCAGCACGGCGTTATGACGGTCGGCAAGGACCTCAATCAGGCGCTGTACGCTGCGGTCTACCTCGAAGAAGCCGCAAAATGCTATCTGGCTGCCCGCGCAGCCTGCGTCAACGGCGAGATCAAGCAGATGAGCGACGCGCAGATTCAGCAGATGGTTGACGTATTCCAGTATTACGGTCAGGGCACTGCCAAGATTCCGGAGGATCTGGTAAAGCGAATCGACTAAACTCACACAGTCTACCTATTCACTCAGATAGAAATTTCCAAACCAAACCTTAAGACAACACCCCTCTAATAAAATCAGGACGGAAGGTCTCTCGAGCCTTCCGTCCTGATTTTTTAGCGGGCATCGTCCGCACCATTATAAAATTCCTGTAGAATATCTAAAACCTCGTCAGAGAATCCGCTGCATTCTTTGACGAGGTTCTTTTACTGCAGTCTGCTGCCCTGCATATTCTCCAGATACTTCCTGCGATACCGAATCGGCGGCAGACCGACCAGCTTCGCAAAAATGGCGTTGAAGTGGTTTACGTTGGTGTAGCCGACGATGGCGGCAATCTGCGTTGCGCTGTAATCGGTGGAAATGAGCAGGTTCTGCGCCTCACCGACACGACAGCGTATCATATAATGGATGGGCGACATACCCGTGATCTCCTTGAAAATATGCGCCAGATGATACGGCGACATGGACATCGCCTCTCCAATATCCTCGAGTGTCAGCTGCTCGGTGAAATGCGTGCCGATGTACTGCCGGATACGGTTCGCCAGCACCAGATTATGCGGCTGATCGGCGGCGCGCGCATCCGGCGGCAGATTGGCCGACAGGAGCACCAGCGCAGGCAGCAGCTGTGCGACGATTTCATCCGAGTAGGACGTTCTCCGTTCCGCGTGCTCGTAAATCAGTTCGCTGAGCGACTGCATGTGGTCAATCTCGTCCATCGCCGGACGCACAAATCCGTTTTCTGCCTTGGTGAAATGCCCTTCCGGCAGTCCGCACAGCTGCAGACCGGAAATGCCAAAGCAGAACGTACCGATCTCGTGTTGCAGGGACGAGGTGACTTCATGCAGATCGCCTTGATTATATAGTAAGATATCCCCCGTGCGGATCGGATAGCTGTAGCCGCCCGCGATGTACTGACCCGCCCCCTGATAGACATACAGCATTTCCGTGAACCGCTCATGCCGATGGATGGCGCGTGTGATAGTCGATGCCGCTACGATCTGCTTGGTGGCGTACAGCAGACTCGGCATCTGACCGGATACAAAACGTACTTCTTCCGCCATGCTCTTTCCCCCTGTGCGAATATAGGTATAGTATATCGTATTTTGGTGCAGACCGCAAGAATCCGTATAAACCAAATTGATACCCCTGCTTTTTGTGCAATATTTCGAGAGTTTTCACAAAACAAAACGCAAGAACAAAGAAACACCATATTCGCCGGAATAGTATAATAAAATCATCAAAAAGAACAAAAACTTCACGGAAACAGCGAAAGGAGTTTTCAATTATGAGCATTCAAATCTGTGGCGCACCCTGTTGCTGGGGTGTGGATGACCCCAAGAATCCGTATTTACCGCCCTGGACGCGCGTACTGGAGGAAGCCGGTAAAGCCGGTTACAGCGCCATCGAGCTTGGCCCCTACGGCTACCTGCCGATTGACGCAGAGCTGGTAGCCAACGAGCTTCGCAAGAACGGTCTTGCCATCGTGGCAGGCACCATTTTCCACGATTTGCTCGACGCGGACAATCAGGAGAGCGTGCTGCACGCGGTTGACGACATCTGCCGTCTAATCACCGATCCCAAGCTGCCGGTGCTCAAGACCCACGACGGCCAGAAGTTCCCCACGCCGTACATGACCGTTATGGACTGGGGACATGACGAGCGCGACTACGCCGCAGGCCATCCGGACACCGCGCCGCGTCTTTCCGATGAGGAATGGGCGCGATTCATGGGCAACGTCCGCGCTGTATGTGAACGCGCGAACAAATGGGGTGTACGCCCAGTCATCCATCCGCACGCGGGCGGCTACATTGAATTTTCCGACGAGATTGCAAAGGTCGTGCGCGATATCCCGTATGAGGTCGCCGGTCTGTGTCTGGATACCGGCCATCTGTATTACTCGCACATGGACCCGGTGGAGTACCTCAAAAAGTACGCCGATAAGCTGGATTACGTCCACTTCAAAGACGTAAACGAAACCGTTTACCGTCAGGTGCTCGGCGAGCGCATCCGCTTCTTCGACGGCTGCGGCAAGGGTGCCATGTGTCCCATCGGCACAGGTTCGCTCGACTATCCGGCCATCAAGCAGGCACTGAGCGACATCGGCTACGCCGGCTACATCACCATCGAGCAGGAGCGCGATCCGCGCAACTCGGATACCAGCCTGCGTGATGTAAAGGCAAGCGTTGATTATCTCAAGTCGGTCGGCTACGAGATTTAACAAGAATATGATATAATTACAGGAGGTTTCTTCGATGTATTACGGTGAAAAACGAGTAGAAAATCCCATTCGCTGGGGCATGGTCGGCGGCGGTCGTGGCAGCCAGATCGGCTACATCCATCGCTCGGCTGCACTGCGCGACTTCAACTTTGAACTGGTTGCCGGCGCGTTCGACATTGATCCGGAGCGCGGCAAGGACTTCGGCAAGCAGCTGCACGTTGACCCAGACCGCTGCTATCCGGATTACAAGACCATGTTCGCTGAGGAGGCCAAGCGTCCGGACGGTGTACAGGCGGTGTCCATCGCAACGCCGAACGGCATGCATTACGAAGTCTGCAAGGCTGCTCTCGAGGCCGGTCTGCACGTTGTCTGCGAAAAGCCGCTGTGCTTCACTTCCGAGCAGGCAGACGAGCTGGTCAAGCTGTCGGAAGAAAAGCACCGCGTTGTCGGCGTGACCTACGGCTACTCCGGCCATCAGCTGATCCAGCAGGCGCGCCAGATGATCAAAAACGGCGATCTCGGTGAGATCCGCGTTATCAACATGAGTTTCGCGTTCGGCGGCTACAACTTCAAGATCGAGGACAAGGTTCCGTCCGCAAAGTGGCGCTTTGACCCGTCCAAGGCAGGTCCGTCGTTCGCACTCGGTGATGTCGGCACGCACCCGCTGTTCATCATCGAGGCGATGATCCCGGATATGAAGATCGACAACCTGATGTGCACCAAGCGTTCCTTCGTTGAGGGTCGTGAGCTGGAGGACAACGCCTTCGTTATCATGAACCTCAAGGGCAGCGAAAACGTACAGGCAGGCGCTCAGATCTACTGCTGGGCAAGCTCGATCAACAGCGGCGCACGCCACTACCATAAAATCCGCGTAGTCGGCTCCAAGGCATCTCTCGAGTGGGATGACGAGCGTCCGAACCAGATGCTGTACGAGGTAGAAGGCGAGCCGTCCCGCGTGCTCGAGCGCGGCGCAGGCTACCTGACCGACGAGGCGCGTGTCGAGGATCGTATCGGCGGCGGCCATGCCGAGGGTCTGTTCGAGGCGTGGAGCAACCTGTATGCACGTTTCGCAATCGCTATGGCTGACGCGGACAAGGGCGCTTACGGCGACTTCTGGTATCCGGATGTCAAGGCCGGCGCACAGGGTATCAAGTGGATTGAAAAGTGCGTAGAATCCGCAAATAACGGCTCTGCTTGGGTCGATTACGAATAAAACCAACGCTGTTTTCTCAGCACCTCTCTCTTCTCTCCGGCAACTCTCTCAAAAGTAAAGAAAAAAGATAAAGAACTGATTTTGGAGGAAAAGATTATGAAAAAGAGATTACTTGCTGTATTGATGTCCAGTGCAATGCTGATGAGCGCTCTCGCAGGCTGCGGCGGCAGCACCGCACAGACAAATAACGGCGGTGACACTGCCGACCAGACCACACAGCAGGATTACCATATCAAGGTCATTCTGAAAACGCTCGCATCCGAGTACTGGCAGTATGTCGGCAACGGCTGCAAGCAGGCCGGCAAGGATTTGGGCGTGACCGTTGATGTTCTGGGTGCAAGCTCGGAGACCGCATATGACGAGCAGCTTTCCATGATTGAAACCACGCTCAGCGCGAACGACTGTGATGCAATGGTGGTTGCGCCGCTTCAGGCGGAAACCGTTGCAACACAGCTTGCAAATACCGACCTGCCAATCGTGGCGATTGATACCGCCATCGACTCGGACAAGGTGCTCAGCTTTGTCGGCTTCAACAACGAGGAGCTGGCCGCAATGGGCGGCAAGGCCGCTGTTGAGGCAGCAAAGGATAAGGCTGGGATAAGAAGATTACCGCCATCGGCATCATGGGTGTGCAGGGCGACTCCACCTCGGAGGCACGCATTGCAGGCTTTAAGCAGGGCATTGCCGAGGCTGGCGGCGAGTATCTCTCTGCTGAGACGCAGTACGCAGACAGCGTAGCGGACAAGGCTGTTACCTGCATGGAGGCCATCATTCAGGCACATCCGGAGGGCGTATCCATCATCGTAGCGAACAACGATGATATGGCAGCCGGTGCCGCCCGTGCCGCAGCCGCATTCCCGGCGTACAAGAACACCATCTTTGTCGGCATCGGCGGCAATCTGGCGGGCATTGATGCTATTCTTGCCGGTCAGGAGACCATGACCGTTGCCGTTGACGGTTACGATGTTGGCTACCTCGGCGTGCAGGCCGCAGTCGATGCGCTGAACGGCAAAAAGCTGGACGAGTTCATTGCGACCGATGCGACTGTCGTAACGGCTGACAATGCCGCAGAACGCCGCGCTGAAGTAGAAAAGCGCCTGGGCCAGTGACCGAATCTCTGTGTTCCATCGAATAAAATGCAGATACCGCCTCTTCAAAGGGGAGGCGGTTTTCTGCGCCCAAAAATCAGCCCACACAGTAAAAAAACAAGGGGGAAAACAACAAAATGGCATTTACTGTCGCAACATTTGTCGCGTTCACCATTCTGGTAGCAGTGCTTTCCTGGTGGAAAACACGCGATGATGACCTGTCCACCAAGGAAGGCTACTTCCTCGCGGGACGCGGACTGCCCGGCATCGTTATCGCCGGTTCACTGATGATGACCAACCTTTCCGCAGAACAGCTTGTCGGCACGAACGGACAGGCGTTTGCGGGCAACATGAGTACGATGGCTTGGGAGGCCACCTCGGCGTTCGCGCTGATCGTGCTGGCATTCGTATTCCTGCCCAAGCTGCTGCGCGGCGGCATCGCCACCATCCCGGAGTTCTTCGAGATGCGCTACGATACCTTCACCATGCGCCTGTTCTCTCTGCTGTTCCTGATCGCGTATGTCGTTACCATGCTGCCGACCATCCTGTATTCGGGTGCGGTCGCACTGGTTAAGATCTTTGACCTCGAGAGTATGTTCGGCATCAGCTATTTCAGCGCCATCACCATCATCTGCATCGGCACCGGCATCATCGGTATGTGCTATGCAGTATTCGGCGGCCTGAAAGCCGTTGCCTACTCGGATACCATCAACGGTGTCGGCCTCATCATCGGCGGCTTTGCTATTCCGATTCTCGGCATTATCGCCCTCGGCAAGCTGGACGGCGGCGGCTTCATGGCCGGTCTGGATCACCTCATCTCCGCAACGCCGGAAAAGATGAACGCATGGTCCGCGCCGAACGCACTTCCGCCGGAAGTACCGTGGCCGCTGCTGCTGACGGGTATGTTCGTCAACAACCTGTTCTACTGGGCAACCAATCAGTCCATCATCCAGCGTTCGCTCGGCGGCAAAAACCTTGCAGAGAGCCAGAAGGGTGCGATCTGGGCAGGTTTCTTCAAGTGCCTTGACGTATTTGTCATCGTTCTGCCGGGCATTATCGCATTCCAGCTGCTGGCGGCAAACGGTCAGATGGATACCTCGGTCGGCATGGCGGCTGACCAGGCCTACCCGCTTCTCGTTATGGAAGTGCTGCCCAAGCCGCTGATGGGCTTCTTCGCAGCCGTTATGTTCGGCGCGATCCTCTCCTCGTTCAACTCGGTGCTGAATTCCGCATCCACCATCTTCACGCTGAACGTTTGGCAGCCCATCTGGGGCAAGCAGGCCTCCAACAACAAGGTTGTTAAGGTCGGCCAGATCTTCGGTACGATTGTCGGCGTGGTTTCCATCGCCATTGCACCGTTCGTTATGTTCTTCGGCACCGGCATTATGAACTTCATCAACGAGTGCTGGGGCTTCTTCTCCATGCCGCTGCTGACCGCGGTTCTGTTCGGTCTGCTCAGCAAAAAAGCACCTGCTATCGCCCCGAAGATCGTTATTCCGGTCCACATCGTGCTGTACGGTCTGACCAAGGTCATCCCGTTCTTCAGCCAGTTCCACTATCTGTATGTTGTATTCGCACTGTTCGTTCTCGAGTGTATCATCTATGCAATCTGCATCAAGGTAAGTCCGCGTCAGCTGGCGTGGGAGATGCCGGATGCCAAGGTCATGGATATGACCCCCTGGAAGAGCGGCAAAGTCTGGGCGATTGCCGGTGCGGCAGTTGTTGCGATCATGTACCTTATCTTTTCGCCTCTCGGCATTGGTGCATAACGTCCGACTCCCCGTGCACTGCTGCCATTAGACAGCGCCGCTGTGTCCCTCCGCAGTGGTGCAAAAGGCTCCTGTGTCTTGTGACACAGGAGCCTTTTGTTATTGCTCACACCAGCTGATCAAACCGCTCAAAGAACCGGAACAGCGTATCGCCGCTCATGGCCAGCGCACGGACACATATGCCCTGCACCGCGCGGCTTGCACCGGACATGCCGCCCGAATAGTCCGAACGGTATTTCTTGTCCAGTTCGTCTACTGCGGTGTAATCCTCGCCTGCCAGAACGTTCGCCTTGCTGCCGTTCATGCAGATGAAGTGTCCGGTGCCGCCGTTTGCATAACGGTCGCCCGCGAAAGAAGCGCCGTCCGAGCCGCCGGTATTGCGTACCGAAACGCGCATCGCGGTTGCCGGACCGTAGTCCACGATGTTCTGTGCGGCGGTGATCAGCGTATCCAGATGACCGAGCAGATCGTGAATCTCGTAGTCATCATGGCCGCTCCAGACGACCAGCTTGTCGAGGTCGATCTCGCCCGCTTCCGCCAGTGCAGTTACCTTATCGCGGAAGATGCGCAGGCTTGAAAGCAGTACGCGAACGTCATTATTTATCAGAGTCAGCGAATCTGCAACGCTGCGGCGGTTACAGCCCAGCTGATCGGACGAATAAAGAATGTTGTGTGCCTTGTCGAGCAGCATCATGCAGCCCGGCGTATGTCCCGGAATGTCGTAGTTATCCAGCACAACGCCGCCGAGGTCAAACTGATAGCCTTCGCTGATGCAGGTAAAGTCGCCTGCCGTTACGGTCTTGTCGTTCACATACTGCAGCGCCATCGGGATATCCTTTTCGTTGATGTAGACCTTGCGGCCTGCCTGAACGAAATCGCCCAGCTGCGTGATATGATCCGGATGACCATGCGAAATGTAAACATCAATATTATCCGTACCTGCCAACTGCTTACAGTATTCATACAGGTTGTTTGCGCCTGCCGGTGCCATGCCTGCGTCGATCAGCAGTGCGCCCTTAGAGCCTTTGATCAGATACATTTTATCGCTGTCGTAATCAATGACGCTCCAAACCTTCATGCTGTCCATATCGTACATCAGACGGCTCTTGTGCTCCATCTTGGACATGCGGTCGATCGTGTAAGTAAAGGTTACGACTTCACTGTCCTCCATGCCTGCCTTGGAGGCATAGGCTTTTAGTTCCACCTTGGTCTGCTTTGCACTGCCGTCCCAGTTGTCCGTATCTGCGCCGATGGTGATGAGTTCCTTCACTTCTGCACCGCCGACGTCGGAAGCCGCCTTGAACTTGGTCTGGTCGAACACCTTTGCCGTAGTCGAAGTCTTGGGGTCAGAACCATCCACCGTATACTTGATCTCAGCACCCTCGGTATCCGAGAACAGCGCTATGTACTGCGTTACCGTGAAGGTACCCGGCGTATCCGGATAGTACGGGTCGGTATAGCTGTCATAATCCGTATAGGTGTACGGTGCTGCAACCTGATTGCTGTTCTTCTTGCTGACGTTCAGCGTATAGGTCTTGCTGTCCGAACCGTTCTTTGCCGTTACCTTGATCACGAAGCGCGTAGTACCGCCGGTGAGCGCGCCCTGATACGCCTTGCCCGATTCTACCGTCTTGCCATTCACCGTAATTTTCGCGCCGGAGGACGCCGCGGTCGGAACAATCTCGATCGAGGTCGCGTCAGCATCCGCCTCAGCGGTAAAGCTGGTCGTGGTCTTGCGGGTCGGCTTGGTGCCGTCCGTCGGGTACTGCCAGTTTACATTGATGCCGAAATTCGGGTCGTTCCACAGCAGATTGCCCTTCTCGCCCTGCTTGTGTACGGACAGATTGGACAGATCTGCAATCTTATCTTCGTTGCCGTTGCGGTAGCCGTCGGACAGATAATTCTGCAGGTTGACGTTGATGCCGACCCAGTTGATATCCTTCAGACGGTCACCGACTACAACAGTCTTGGTGTTTTCGAGGTATCCATTAAAGCTGTCAAGCGTGCGCAGCGTCGGCGTCATAGCATCCTCGCCCTCGTCAACGACCTTCTGCACCGCTGTCTGCAGGTTATCCAGATAGCTTGCTGTGCCGTCCAGCACTACGTCGTTATGGCCGGTGAGAATGCGTTTTACTGTGCCGAGGCTGTCTACGCGCTCCAGCGCGATCTGCAGAGAGGACAGATACACGTCCATCGAGTCCGCGAAGAACGTCGAAGACAGGTTTGCGAACTGCATCCAGAACGAATCCGTGATGTGTGCACGGTTGTTGCCGACCTGATCGGTCGTGAACAGATTGCCGGTCGCGGTATCAAACAGCATAATGCCTGCTACCTGATGGCCCGGCAGCTCGATTACGTTGAACTTGGTGCCGCCCATGTCGTAAACGTCGCCGTTTTTCAGCGTTTTCAGCTGTGCAGCGTAGGCCGCGTCTGCTGCGTCCTTATCCGCGAACATGCCGGAGGCTACGCCGAACTGCTCCACGTACTCGCGCAGCACGTCGATACCGCGCTCGTTGACATAAACCTTAGCGCCCAGATTCTTGTTTTCTTCGCACAGGAACTGGTGCGTCATCTGCACATGATCGGGGTGCGGGTGGCCGATGATAAGGTCGATCGGCTTGCCTTCGCCGACGATCTCTCGTGCGGTCTCGTACAGATTGGCCGCGTCGTCTGCGTCAAAGTAGCCGGCATCCAGAACCATTGCGCGCTTGGCACCCTGCACCAGATACATCTTGTCGCTATCGTAATCTTGAATGAGCGTTACATCCGGAACATCATTGCCGTTCCAGTCCTTGGGTGCGCCTACCTTCAGCTCGTGGTGCGGAATGCTGGTAACATCGTAGTTCCAGTTTGCAACACTGCTGGTTCTGCCGTTCTTCACCGCGATCGCCTTGACGTTATAGGTCTTGGTGACCGGATCATCCGCACTTGCGGTCGGCTGGGTGATCTCGATCTAACGATACTGGTAGGTTTCAAACTTTTTGCTTGCCGTGGTCGGAACGGCTGCCTTGTCCGCGCCTTCCGCGATCTCGTAGTAAATGTCTGCACCGTCCTGTGCGGTCAGCGTGACAAAATAGGTCATGTCATAGTTGAATACGCCCAGACTCTTGGAGGTCTCCTGCCCCTTGGTGCGCGGGTACGCGCTCGGTGCTGCCGGTGCAGACGAGCCACCGCCCGAGGAACCGCCGGTCGAGCCGCCCGTGCTCGTGCTGCCGCTGGTTACCAGCGTGGAGTTGTGAATCTTAACAACCTTGCCGGTAATCTCGCAGTCGGTCGCCTTCACTTCGCCGGCCTTGCCGCCGAGAACAACCGTACCGCTCAGCTTAGTCTTGTTCAGTGTAACGCCAGACGTCTTGACGATGACAATATCGGTGCCCTTGGGTGTTACCGTGCCAGATTCGGTGATATAATCCGAAATCATGTTATCTAACAGCTTGACGACCTCTGCGCGGGTGATATTCGCCTTCGGCTCAAAGCGGTTTCCACTGCGGCCTGCGATGTAGCCATTCTCCGCAAACGCTGCCACGTTTGACATTGCCCACGAGGAAATGCGGCTGTTATCCGCAAAATTCGTCGAGCTGCCGCCCACTGTTACCGACAGTGCACGTGCCAGCATGCTGACCGCCTCTTCACGGGTGATCTTGTCCTTCGGGCGGACATTTTTGCCGTCACCCTGCATAATGCCCGCCTGCGCTACACGCAGGATCGGGTCGGTGTAGTACGCCGTACCCAGATCAGCGAAGTTGTTCTCCGCCTTAGTCTGGTAGTCCATTACGCGGTCTATTATAACCGCATATCTGCTCTTGTTATCGGGCTGTTCGGCTCAAAATCGCCGTCGTGGCCCTGAATGACACCGCGGTCGCTCCAGCGGTTGATCTCGTCTTTCGCCCAGTGTCCGCGGGTGTCCGCAAATGATACGGCAAAAGCTGACGGCAGCATCGTCAGCAGCATTGCCACAGTGATAAACCATGCACATATCCGTTTGCGTTTCATTTTCATTCTCCCTTCTTTACTCGTGTCGGCTGAATTTCATCGTTTTCCCTACTGGCATTATTGTACCGTGTTCGTACCAAAGCGAAAATGAAGAAAAGCCAGAATTGTTGCACGATACGCAGGAGTTTCGCCTGCCTGCGTTCTGTGTTGTACGATTCCTATGGGATTCGTTGTCCGATTGTTAGATCCCCCGGTTATTCGGCAAAGCCGAACACGCTCTGCAGACTCGGCAGCGCCTTCCGTTTCCATGCACGACCGATCGTCACCGGGTTGATCCCGCTCGTGCGCTGATAGACCATCAGTGCGGCATACTGCGAGCCGGAAAGTTCCGCGCAAAGCGCACGGCGTGCCTTGCAGGCGCTGCTCATGCGTGAGGTCTGCGCAATCCATGTGCCCAGCCGCTCCCTCTGCACGGATTTTCCCGCTTGGGCAAGCTGCTCCTGCACCGCCGCAAGCGAGTAATATGTTCCCGCCGGAAAGCAGTCCTGCATAGCTTTGCACAGGATAC
Source organism: Butyricicoccus sp. OF10-2 (assembly GCF_003481925.1). Lineage (NCBI taxonomy): Bacteria > Bacillati > Bacillota > Clostridia > Eubacteriales > Butyricicoccaceae > Butyricicoccus > Butyricicoccus sp. OF10-2. The sequence continues at coordinate 98,315 of NZ_QUMC01000005.1, forward strand.
ACGATGATTCCTGCAGGAACCGGTACAGCAATTCCGGTGAATACGACAGATCGGTTATGCCGAAGTGCTTTTGCAGCATGGCGGCGCCGTATTTCGCCTCCAGCCGGAGTATACCCTGTGCCTGCTGATAGTCGGTCAGCTGTGCGCTGTAATCGTCCCGCAGCTGATCCGCTTTGGAGTACAGCGAGATGGCATACTCCTCTATGCTGTACGTTAAATCGTAGGAATACGCGTATCGAATGAGTCTATTCCGCTTTTTGTTGTCAAACCGCGGATAGGTCTGTTTAAAGCCGTTCGGCACACCGCCCTTGTGCGCCAACGCAATATACGCAAGCGGGTCCGGTGTTTTTGCGTTCACGCTGAAGTCTACCCGTGCAAATGTGAAGGTCTCCGGTGTGCCGAGCTGTGCATCACGCAGGATATCGCGCAGATTGCAGTCCAGTGTTCTCATATAATCTCGGCACGGGCTGAATAATGCTACTCTCTGTATCTCCATATAGAGCAGCGAATTGAGATTGATTGTTAATTTGATAAAACCGCAGTTTCGCGCGGCCCGCAGGCTTATCATCACGCCCTGCGGTGCGTACATGTAAAAATAGTATTCATTTTCTGATTTTCGATAGCTGCCTGTTCCATATCTGTCAGACAAGCCATACAGCAGACTGCGATAGCTGCTTACTTCCTCAAGCGGAATCTTCCGCTGTAACGTGATTGTATGTATAGAATGATAAATGTCCATCTCATATACCTTCTTCTTTTATAATTTTATCAGACTGTTGTGCACAGATAAAAAGTTATATCGTCCGAACAATACAGTAATAAACAGTAATCATTCAAGAACGATATTTGTTATACAAGATAGAAATATATAGCAATTACTATCCTGTCAGTTTATACTATAACTGAGAATTGAAAATATCCTATGGATAGATCATTTATATCCTATAGGATTGGAATAAATGTACTTTATATATAGAGGTGATACTCTTATGATTACATTTAAAGAAACTCCTCAATTTCTATCCCCTTCCGAATCGTTTAAACTCCGAAAAAATATTCAAGAGGTCGAAGATGATCTGCGGTTTTTCTTTGCTTGGAAACCATCTAAATCTAACGCTAAGACTCTGCCAAATTGGCTTGATAAAAAACTAAAAAAATTTCCGTATCTGCAGAAACATACATAAAATTTCCTATCTTTTCTGCACACACAAACCTCAACTTTTAACGGAACACAACAATCCTTATACGACATTTTGATCAGCTGTGTCATCACAGACTGGATCATGGCTGCGCTTCAAAAATATGAAAAGCAGTACCGTATAAAAGAATTTCGCACTGTCCTGCACCCGCAAACTACTGAAAAGGATCCCCCCCGAATAACCATATTCTGGAATCCAAAGCCTATTTTGATTGGCTGTTCCCCAACCTATCCGACAGCATCAAAATGTCAAATCTCCGGCGCAAACCGCTGCACAGCTATTATAACGACACAGACGACAATTCGTTCCTGCCGCGAACGCTGGACATGGAATTTCTCCAAGCAATAACCGTTCTGTATAACAACTATCTGCGTAAAGGCGATCTGCGCTATATGTTATCACCTGCCTGTTTCCTGCCTCTGATGAAACAGCACCCCTATTTCGTCTATTCACTTGAAAAATATTTTGGTTATTACCAGGCACATTGCAAGCGAAATGATTTCTCTCTTTCTACATGTGACGAACTTATTCGTTCTCTGTATGATGATTATGATCATTCTCCACATATTTACAATTACTTGCAAGCCTTCTATAGGTCTGTCTGCGTTTCATATACGGATCTTCTATCTTACTATGAGGATTTCTCCATTGTATGTAAAAAAATCAGCTACGCTATGATGACTTTGATTTATACGATAATCTTCAGACTGCTCATCAAGACTTCTCTACTTCTTACGAAAATCTTCTGGCCTATTATAACGATTTTCCGGTCGTATGCGAGGATTTGCCAACCTCTTATGACGATATCACAGATTTATATGAAGCCCTTCAAACAGAAACTTCATACGATCTCAAAGATGCAACCCGTGATTACTATTATTCGCTTTTCCAACTTGTTCAGCTGCTGCGAGAATGGCTCCGACTATTTTCCAATCGGTATTACAGTTTCGCATTTCAAGATGAAGGCAACAGCAATTCACTTCTCCGCTTTCAAAACGCCGATGATGCTGTCGCAATCGATCCATTGATATACAACTGCTTTACTACAAAAGAACGACTTAAGCATTACCGCTTTGCCGTTAATCTTCTCAAAAAGCGTGGTCATTCACTCTCTCCCGACTGGGACAAGCAACTCTATTATTCTTTTTTCTGTACAAGCTATGATGAGGATCGATACAAGATTCTTTGCAGCTTAAAAAAGCAACTACATAAAAACGATATTCCTACCAATATCAGCAAACTATTTTACCTTTGCTTTTCCACTCTTGAATTCGTAGAAAATCCTCAATTCTCCGCATTACGCCAATTCCGTGAACTGGTTTGTTCCCCAGAGATCACGCGACGATTGGCCTATACTTTAAATGAAGCCAGCTTAAAAAAAGTATCCTCGGATTCCAATAAAGATACCGATACCAATCTGCATGTTTATTTGCAAAAACTGCAGACCGCATTGGAATCTGCAAAACGCAGCCATCAGTATGATGATATCTTCTGTACGCTAAGTGCATTGTTCTCGGATTCGAAATCATTTAAAATACCGCCAATTCCATCAAAACTGATGGATAACAAAACATTGAACAAAGAAATCAGCAAATACCGCAAACAGGCACAGGCAGCCAGAAAAGAGCTTCCCTCCGCTGTTGCCTCTTTTGTTGCAGCACTAAATGATTTTACCGCTGACGCACTCGAGCTGTCTCTGGAGCACAAGAAACAACATCACTCGTATGGATATACCCACCCCTTCTGGTTTCAATGTGAGCCACATGCCCTCGATATGCTTGAAGGGGATCCTCCATCTGTTCCGATACTGCTTGAACCGAATGACTATGTGACCGGACCCTGTACCAAGATGTTTTTTACCCGTCTTCATCGTATCATTTGGCCAAAGGCATCTTCTGATCCAAACACATCTTACTCCACCGCGGACTATTTCATCGGTGCTTTTGTAACAGCGCATCTTCTGGAACAGCAGATGGTCTCTGCTCCATCACCTGCACTTGATGAAGTTTACTTTCCGGGGGATTCTTTCTGGACGAAGATGAAGAATCTGAAGTTACAAATCTCTGGCTGTGGGCACAGAACTTTTTGAAAACCGCGCAATCTTATCCCCAGTATGTGGATAACTATGAAGGACATGCAGCACAAGTACCTCACAAACTGCCGCTGAAGATGTCCGGTACCGATTTTCCATTACTGACCCATACAATCCAATGGTTCTATCCAGAAGATACTCTAACTAACCTGATGTACGATATATTGCTTTCCACAGAAGACAAACTGCTTGATTCATGTTGGTTCTTGTTGCCGTCTGATCAGCTTATCTCACGCGCTGAAGACCATCTTTCAAAAGGTGCTGATTACTGGAACTCCATTCGCCAGAATCAAGATCCTTTTGCGAATGCTTAAACATTCCCATTTCCTATTTTTCACTGCGACCGTCTGTCTCGTGCAGACGGTCGTTTTTTTTCATAACATAAATTTACCCTGCTGTGAGCACACATCTTCTTTTCTCCCTGCTCATATCATTACACATTACATTTCCCGAACAATATTTCTATTTAAAATCGTATTATATCTATTTTTACTTTTTTTCAAAACTAGCTGTTACATTTCCCCTGCTGTGAGCACGTTAACTCGATTGGAGTTCTTTCATTATGTATAATAAAATCACAAACAGCGAAAAACGTTTTTCAAATCATCACCCCCACAAAAAGGAGCAAAATTATGAACGAAGAAGAGCTTATCCGTACCCTTGCCGCGCATGCGGCTGACGCTGTCGTCCTGCTTGAAAAAATCTGGCCCGACGACGCATTTCCCGCCAAGCTCTGCGATCGTGTCGATGCGAGCGATTACTTCATCACGAACCGCGGTGCTGTGATTGCCAGCGACCTGCGCGTGCCGTTTCTCGCCGAGCAGGTCGGTGCGGTCGGCATTTCGTCCGCCGATGTGCATACGCGTTGGAAAATTGTAGTAATTTATCAATCAGACATTCGCCTCACCTATGCCGTCCGCACGACCGCATGGGACAAGAAACCGCGCTTTCCTGGACTTGACCTCAGCGACCGAGAGGTTGACCTTGTATACGAGATGTGCGACACCTTATCCCGCAATCGTGCGTACGTCGAGAAAGATTTTTCTACAGAAACGGCACTTTTTTCCGACATTCTCAGCAATACGCAGGCTGTCAAGTCGCTCGGTGCTTTCGACGAATCCCGATTCATCGAACTGCTGCAGAATGACCCGCTTGTCCTGCCGGTTCTCGAGGCCGTACTGCTCGCAAGCGTATGGAGCGAATCGACACTGGAAAGCGTCCCGAATTTCCTTATGGTTTTCGCACTGCCGAACGCGCAGGCCCTTTCGGTTCGCGAAAACCTCGAAGAACACTTCCATACGGTTGACCTGCTCCGCTCTCCCTCTGCGCCGTTCGAGCGCCCACTTACGCTGCGCCTCGAAAACAGTCAGCCTCCGGTGTACAGCCCCGCTGCGAGCGGGCGGCTCGTTCTGCTCGAGCCGATCGGAGACGCACCGCGCAAGCTGCTGATCGACACGATCGAACAGCATTCGCGCATTCGGCTGCTTACCAGCAACGCCGAGGCACGCCCGTTTGCCGCGTTCCCCATCGTCATCTCCACGCATACCTTTCCGGCGGCGTATGCGTACACCGTCACTGTGCCCAAACAGGTACACGCTCCGCGCGAGTCCGACGCAGACTGCCTTCGCCTGGCGGCTGCCAAGCTGCTGTGCTGCATTTCTGGAGCAGCAGGCACGCTCAACGAGGCCATTGATGATCTTGCCGGCAATCCACACGCCTACCGGCTGAATCTTCCGGAGCGCTGGATTACCATTGCACGGCAGTTTATCCGCCACGCTCTGCTGACCAATGAAAACAGCCGTGCTGCATTCGACCGCATCTCCGGCGAGGCTGAGCGCGTCGCAAAAGAGGCACAGCTTTCCCGCGCAGAAACAATCGATAAGGGTGTTGCCTTCCTGCTCGAGCCGGAGCGTTACAAGGACGCGATCCATCCGCGGCCGCAGTCACTCGAGGAACTTGCTGAGACAACGGCGTTCGAATACACGTATCAGAACGAGCCGCTGCTAGTCTATCATCCCGACCGCTTCGCTGGTCTGCTGCAGCGTGCCGGAGTCGGTCCCGAGCTTGTCGAAGATGTTGTACAGGCATTGAAGGACCGTTCGCTCTGCACGTCTGAAAAGGTCAAAATCAACACTGAGGGGGCTGGCAGACGCTATCTTGCAATCCCAACGAAAAAGTTCATAAATTCCAGCATTCCATCCATTCCGGCGGGCAACGAGGAGGACAATAATGTATAATAGGGATATATATCCTGCACTGCAGACATTCGGTATCGAACATCTGCGCGATGAACAGGAACGTGCACTGACGCCGATTCTTGCCGGACGTGATGTCCTCGTTCGGCTGCGAACCGGCGGCGGAAAGTCATTACTGTACCAGCTGCCTGCACTGCTCGATGAGCCGGGTTCGCTCACGCTTGTTTTCTCGCCCTTGCGCGCGCTGCAGCGCGATCAAGTACAGGCACTCGAGCGCAGAGGCGTGCACGCCGCCCTGCTGAACTCCGACCTCAGCACGTCCATGCACGCTGATATTCTGCGAGACTTTGCCGCAAACGGCGGCCTTCTCTACCTTGCGCCGGAGCAGCTCCGCCGTGAGGACGTGCGCACCGCACTTGTCGCCGCGCATGTGCGCCGCGTGGTCGTTGACGAGGCGCATATTTTGCCGCAGGTCGAGCACGCCTTTCGCAAGGATTACCGCCGTATCGGGCCGTTCATCGAGTCGCTGCCCAAGCACCCGCAGGTGCTGGCGTTCACCGCGACCGCCACGTGCTCCGACCTCAACTACATCGCCGAGCGGCTGTGCATGCACGACCCCAAGCGCCTGCTGTTTCCGATTCGTCGGAAAAATATCAAAATCTATGTCAAGAAGATTACCATCCGCGATAAGACCGGAAAGACCCGCAAGCTGCAGAACGCACGGCTCAGACTGCTGGACGATGTACTTCGCAAGTACCGCAAGCACGGTGCCACGATCATCTACTGCCCACGCGTCAAGGATGTCAAGCGCACCACCAAATGGCTGCGTTCTCGTGACTATCCAGTGAAGGCTTATCACGGCAAAATGAAACGCCGCAAACGCGCCCACGTGCAGGACTACTTTCTGACGAAAAAGCGTCCGATCATCGTAGCTACGAACGCCTTCGGTCTGGGCATTGACCGTCCCGACGTGCGTCTGGTCGTGCACGCCGGACTGCCCATCGGCATTGACGCGTACACGCAGGAAATCGGCCGCGCCGGACGCGACGGAAAGAAAGCTCGCGCCGTACTGCTCTACGCGCCGTCGGACGAGTATGTGGTGAAAAACCTTATCCACAGCAGCCGCGACCCCGAAACCGTTTCCAGCGGCAAAAAGCGTCTGAAGGCGCTAAAAAAGGTTCTGCGCGAGCCGAACAAGGTGTGGAAGGGTATCACGAAGTACTTTCGATAAGCGTATCAACCACGCCTGTCATTGATATAATATTTATATGTATGAATGATTAAACCGCCCGCATCACGGCAATCCTAACTACCAGAAGGAGGAATTTTCATGACCAACAATTTCCTGTGTGCGCAGATCTACCAGATTCTCGCACTCAACGACGAAATGCTGAAGAGCGGCTGCATCACCCGCGACGAGCACGATTTTGTCCGCCATGTGCAGACGGACAAGCTAACCCGGCTGCACAGCACGCCGTAAGGAGGCCGCCTGATGGACGTCCGCAGACTGGACGAAATGCAGGCGCAGGGCCGCAGCATCTTCGATACCGAGCTTGCTGTGGCGTACTATGCCCGCGTTTCGACCGACAAAGACGAGCAGATCAACAGTCTCGGCAACCAGAAACGCTATTTTGAGGACTACATCGCCGCAAATCCGCACTGGAGATTTGCCGGCGGCTACGTCGATGAGGGCATCAGCGGCACGTCTGTCGAGGGACGTGAACAGTTTCTCAAGATGATCGAGGACGCGAAACGCGGCCGCTTTGACCTCATCGTCACCAAGGAGATCAGCCGTTTCGCCAGAAATACACTCGACAGCCTGCGCTACACGCGCGAGCTGCTGCGCTGCGGCGTGGGCGTGTACTTTCAGAACGACAACATCAACACCTTTGACAAGGATGCCGAACTGCGGCTCACCATCATGTCCTCTATCGCACAGGACGAGGTACGCAAGCTATCCGAACGCACGCGCTTCGGCTTTAAGCGTGCGCAGGAGAACAGTGTGCTGCTCGGTCAGAACAATCTGTTCGGGTACAACAAGGTTGACGGGCGATTGGAGATTGTCGAGCCGGAAGCCGCCGTCGTCCGTGAGGTGTTCGAGCGCTACGCTGCCGGAGACCTCGGTCTCCGCGCCATTGCCAACGACCTGGACAGCCGCGGTGTACGCGGGCGGCAGGGCAAGCCACTCACCTACTCCACGCTGTACGGCATGATCCGCAACCCGAAATACAAGGGCTGCTATGCCGGTCGGCGGTACGCCTCGCGCGACTACCGCGACAAACGCAGCTACCGCCTGAGTGCAGACAAATGGCTCGTGCATAAGGACGACCGTGTGCCTGCCATCGTGCCCGAAGCGCTGTGGGAGCGGGCTAACCGTCTGCTTGCCTCGCGCGGCAAGACCATGAAGGCGCACGCGCAGGCATCCCAGAACCGCTACGCCTACAGCGGCAAGCTCATCTGCGCGAAGCACAGCACAACTTTCCACAGGCATGTGTATAAAAGCAAAAGCCGCGGCGAGGCGGAGTGCTGGAACTGTAGGCTGTACCGTGAAAAGGGCAAAACCGGCGGCTGCAATTCCCCGACGGTTTACAGCCGCGAGCTGGACCGCATTTTAGAGCGTGTGTTCGAGCAGATAACGGACGAGCGCTCAGCCGCTGTGCAGGAGTACATCGACAATCTGCGCGCCTTTGCCGCACAGCAGGATAACGCCCCTGCGCTTGCTCAAGTCGAGCAGGAAATCGAAACGGTCACCCGCCGCAAGGACAAGCTGCTCGACCTCGCGCTTGCGGGTGCGCTCTCCAACGACGAGTTCAAGCAGCGCAATGAGACCTGCAACGAGCAGCTTGCCGCCCTCGAGCAGCAGCGAACAGAACTACAGAATGCGAACAAGACACTGGAAGAACGTATCCGACGGGTGGAAAATCTGCGCCGCATTATCGAGGAACGGTGGCAGATGAGCTGCGGGTTCTCGCGCGAGATGTCCAAGGCGCTCGTTGACCATATCATCGTGGACTCGGACGAGAGCAAAACCCATATCTCGCTCGATATTTTCCTCACCACCGGTGCAGAGCCGATCGTATCTGAGATGCAAACCTCTAACTCACAGCTGCAAATGAGCTTTCAGCGGGCGCGATCCGGTTATCAGGGTGAGTATACGGTGACGTATCTCGTGCGCTGGCATTTGGAATAAAAAAGCAGTGATGCTGCCTTCAAAAATGAAGCGCATCACTGCTTTTATCCTTTTTTACAATTCCAGCGGAGCCAGTGTTGTCGTATCAATCGAGCGAATCGCCGACCGCAGCGGCAGCACCGCCGACGGCGAAACCGAAAGCTCGTCGATACCCATCGACAGGAAGGTTTCGATCAGTTCCGCGTCTGCGCCGAGTTCGCCACAAATGCCGATCCAGATTCCGGCCTTGTGCGCGTTCTCGGCTGCCATGCGGAGCATACGCAGCACCGCCGGATGGTGCGCGTCAAAAAAACGGTCGAGACCCACACCCTGCCGGTCAACCGCCAGCGTGTACTGCGTCAGATCGTTCGTGCCGACCGAGAAAAAGTCCACCTCACGCGCCAGCTCTGCGCTCATCATGACGGCGGCCGGTGTCTCGATCATAATGCCGAGCTCGACCTTGTCCGCCATCGGTACACCTTCTTCCGCGAGTTCCGCACGGATGTTGCGGCAGATACGCTTGATCTCCTGCACCTCCCAGACCGAGGTGATCATCGGGAACATGATAGCGATTTTGCCGTACGCCGATGCGCGGTACAACGCCCGCAGCTGTGTGCGGAACACCTCCGGACGGGTCAGACAGATGCGGATGGCACGCAGACCCATGGCAGGGTTTTCTTCTTTATCGAGGTGGAAATAGTCCGCCTGCTTGTCCGCGCCGATGTCCAGCGTGCGGATGATAACGCGCCTGCCGCCCATGCGCTCCGCGACCGTCTTATAAGCCTTGAACTGCTCGTCCTCGGTCGGATAGTCGCTGCCCTGCAGGTACAGAAATTCCGAGCGGAACAGGCCGATGCCGCCGCCGTCATTCTGCAGAACCGCATCAATATCTGCCGGGGAGCCAATATTGCAGTAGACCATCACATTCCGGCCGTCCTTGGTCACATTCGGCTTGCCCTTGAGTTGATCGAGCAGTTCTTTCAGCGCCTTCTCCTTGGCCTGCTTTTTGAGCAGACGCTCACGCTCGGCATCATCCGGCTCGATAACCGCCTCGCCGGTCTGGCCGTCAATGATGGCGTACTTGCCCTCCATTTCCGGCTGCAGCGCATCTCCTGCACCGATAATGGCCGGAATGCCCATCGTGCGGGCCAGAATCGCCGTGTGTGAGTTCGCCGAGCCGCCTGCCGTGATGAATCCCAGAATAAGAGCCTTATCCAGCTGCACGGTCTCGCTCGGCGCAAGATCATCTGCCGCCACGATGCACGGCACATCGGACACGATGCCGCTTTCACCCTCGCCGGTCAGAATACCGATCACCCGCGCGGAAATATCGCGGATATCCGCTGCACGCGCCTGCATGTAGCTGTCATCCATCGCAGCAAACATTTCCGCGAACTGTACACCGGTGTCGCTGACGGCGGCCTCGGCGTTTACACGGTCGTTCTCAATCATACCCTCGATGCTCTCCACGAAATCCAGATCGTCCAGCATCATCTGGTGCGCCTCGAACAACATTGCCGCGTCCTCACCGGCCTCAGCAAGTGCCTTGTCATACAGCTTTGCGAGCTGCTCCTTCGCCGTCTCCCGCGCTGCGCGGAATCGCTCCAGCTCTGCCGCAGTGTCGCTCACCTCATGGCGCGGAATGACGCCGCTTGCTCTGCGGTAAAAGCTGATCGGGCCTGCCGCTACGCCTTTGGATACGCCTTTGCCGAAAATCTGCTCCATCTCGCTCACTCCTTACAGGTTCGCCTTGAAAAATACCTCAATCTGCGCTGCCGCTTCCGCTTCGTCCTCGCCTTCCACTTCCACGCGAACGGTGTTGCCGTGCTTGATGCCCATGCCCATGATGGCGATCAGACGGCGTGCATCCGCTTTTTTATCGCCGAAATGCAGGAAAACCTTGCTCTTGAACTTCGCGGCCTCCTTCGCCAGCAGGCTTGCCGGACGTGCATGAATGCCAATGGAATCCGTAATGGTGTACTCAAATGCTGTCATGATGAAAACTCCTTTTTTCTTCATTCAAATGGTGGATTGCGGCGAGAAATGTCGCTGCAACCTGCGGTTCGTGTCCATAAAAGTCCACTGCACCCGGTCGATACGGCGGCTTGTTCTCGCTGAGAAATCCGCTGCCGCCGGTGACGATCAAACCGTGTCTGCGTGCCAGTGTGTGATACCGCGCGGTATCTGCTTGGCTGTGACTGACGTATGCTGCAATGCCGTCGAATGCCGCCACCGGAAAGGTGTCGTCCATCTCATTCGGCGGCACGAGCACGGCCAGTCCGCCTGCTTCGTGAATCGTGTGAATCGCCTGCTCGGCTGCAAATGACTGCACCGAATCGTTCCGCGTCCGCTCAATCTCGAGCAGCGCCGGACAGGTGATGTCAATGCCGATGCCGAGCGTGAGAAAATCCTGTTCCCGCCAGCGGCAGTCGAGTTCAATGCCGGGCAAAATGCGCACACCGAGCTGTGCGCCGCGCCAGATACATTCCGGCACACCGCTGACCGCCCGCCGGTCGGTCAAAGCCGCCAGCGTCAGCCGTTCCTCACAGCAGCGTTCGGCCAGTGCACGCGGTGAAAGCTCCCCGCCTGCAGTCAGGCTGCTGTGGATTTGCAGATCGGTTTGTGCCATGGAAAGACCTCCGACAAGGTTCAGGATACGGGAAGGATTTCGGAAGGACAGGCCGCGTCCTCCGGGATAAACCAGCGCTGATGCACGCGTATCGCGCCGAGAATCGCATGGTTTTCGCAAAGCTGCCGCAGTTCGGCGGCGGAAATGTGCCATAAAACCGCAGCTTCCGGAATGGTCATAAACGGCATGTCTCTTCCTCCTCTTGTGTTATTGGAATAGGTGATAGACCGCCTGTGCTACGCCGTCATGGTCGCAGTCTGCGGTGATGTATTTTGCCAGATCCTTGAGCGCTGCATCCGCGTTGCCCATCGCCACCGGCATCCCGACTGCACGGAGCATTTCCGCATCGTTGTCGCTGTCACCGATGGCGACCATTTCGTCCGGCGTGATGCCGAGCATCTCGCTAGGCGGGTGAGCGCGCGTCCCTTGTCCGCACCGGCAGGCAGAATCTCAAAGTTGTCCGAGCCTGAGCTTGTGATCGTTAGACCCGGCAGCGGCCGAATCTCCACAAGCGCCTGTTCGAGCACCTCGCGTTCACCTAGTGCGTACACCTTGGTGACGTTCAGATGGTTTTTCCGAATCTCACCGGCGATGTCCTCCACGACGATTTTATTCGCATGAAAGCCCTCTACGCGGTAATTTGCGACAAAATCGCGGTTGGAATATTCGTTGATATAGATTTTGCTGCCGACGTAGATCATCACGCGCACCGGCCGGCTCTGCACCGCCTCAACCACCTTTGCGCCGATTTCGCACGGCATGTCCCAGCTTTGCAGAATGCGCTCATCCGATGCAGTGGCAATCGCCGTGCCGCCCGCCGTGACCATCAAATCCTCGCAGGGCAGCTCACGGGCGAACTCCGCCGCTTCGCCGACAATGCGTCCGGTCGAGAGCACAACGTGTACGCCGCGTTCCTTGACCCACTCGAGCGCCTGTTTGACCTCAGGCGTTACCTCCTTGCGGGAGTTCAGCAGTGTGCCGTCAAGGTCGAGCGCGAGTAAACGGTATTTCATGCCTGCACCTCCTCCGATATGGCGATAAATGGCGCACGCCACGCCGTCCTCGTCGCACGAAGCGGTCACTTCGTCGGCGGCTGCCCGTGCAATCGGAGAAGCGTTGCCCACTGCAATGCCCAGTCCGGCAGCGCGGAGCAGCGGCGCGTCAATGTCGTGATCGCCGAGTGCCATCACCTCATTGGGCGAGATGTGCAGCGAATCGCACAGCACATGCATGGCCGTGTCCTTGCCCGCGCCTGCCGGTACGACTTCAAGATATTCGTCCTTGGAGCGCACGAGCGTCATCGGCAGGTGCTTTGCCTCCAGTACCGGAATCATTTCGTCAATCTGCGATTTCTCGCCTATGCAGAGCAGTTTGTGCGCGCCTGCGTCGCCCCAGTCTGCAAACAGCGTCTCCAACGGCGCGACGGTCGGCTGTACGCCGGTTATCTGCGCCTCGGCGCGGCTCCACTCGTCCTCGGCGGCAATGAGCCAGTCGAGGTCGCGGTAAACGCTCAAGTGGATACCTCTCGCCTGCGTTTCCTGCCGGACAGCCTGCGCACATGCACGGGTCAGGCGGCTGTCCGCCAGCCGGTTTTCGCCCGAGAGAATAAGTCCTCCGCCGCAGCACACCAGCGGTCCATCCACGCCGAGCGCATCCCGAATCGGGAACACCGCCCGCGGCGGTCGTGCGCTCATCAGGCAGATGGTCACGCCGTTCTTCGCCGCAAACTGCACAGCCTCGCGGTTGGCGAGCGGCAGCTTGTGCGCCGAATTCAGAAGCGTGCCGTCAATATCCATGCACAGCAACCGATATTGTTGTTGATTCATTGCATTTCTTCCTTTATGCCTGCTCTGCCGCCGACAAAATGTTGGCGACATTGCGGTTTCCGTTGCGGATGCCCAGTCCGATCACAGCCGCGCAGACCGCGCACACCAGCGCAATAATCACGCCGCATACGCCGCCCGCAAAGCGCAATCCGCTGCCCGCGATGCCCCACCATGCCAGCACCGCCGCGCAGGAGGAGAGCAGCATAGCGATTCGCTTCCAGAGGGAAAGCTGCCGAAGGGCCTGCTGCTGCTGTTTGGCCTCGTGCAGTAATGCGGTCTTGTTCATTGAGAAAACTCCTTTCCTGTACGGCGGCCGCTGAACGATTTCGTTCAGCGGCCAGAGGGGTGAAAGTGTGATATAGTCTGAGTGAAACGATTTTAGTATGCAAGCTGCGGATCAAAGAATCCAACCAGCACGCCGACCAGCGCAATGCCGACCAGCACGAGCATAACGGTCGTCGGTGCCATTTTCTTCTTACTCATCAGCCAGTAACAGAGCATAACGGTAGCCAGCGGCAGCATCTTGGGGAATATGGTATCCAGCACATCCTTTTGGAGAGAAATGTCACCGGGCAGGACAAGCGGCGTTGTGATCGAAATCCAGCTTGCGGCAACCGCGCCGATAACGACCGTGCCGAGCATGATGATGCTCTCGCGGATGGCGTTCGCCTTTTCACCGACGATCATTTCAACCGCCTTGCCGCCGAGCTCATAGCCCTTGAAATACAGCAGGCGCATGCCGAGCGTCAGAATGACATTGTACGCGATGATGTAAAAGATCGCGCCGAGCGGCGAGCCGCCAGAGGATAAGCCGAGCGCAACGCCCAGCAGAATCGGAATCAGCGTGCCAACCAGCAGGCTGTCACCGATACCGGCCACCGGTCCCATCAGACCGGCGCGAATGCCGTTGATCATCTCACCGTCGATGTCCTCGCCGTTGGCCTTGGCTTCTTCCAGACCGGCGGTCATGCCGACGATGACGGTGCCCAGCTGCGGCTCGGTGTTGAAGAATGCGGAATAAGTCTTGAGGGCTTCGGTCTGCTCCTCCTTGGTGTCGTACAGCTCCTCTACCAGCGGCAGCATGGCGCACAGGTAGCCGAACGTCTGCATATGCTCCTGCGAGAAGCAGGTCAGATGGCCGTAAAACCAGTTGCGGAACGATTTGTTCAGCGCTTTCTTGGAAAGTTTCTTTTCTGCCATGATCAAATCTCCTCCTCATCGTCGTCAAACTCTGCTGCAGAGGCTGCAGCTGCGGGAGCGGCTTTCTGCAAAGCAAGGATCTTGATGCGGTAGTTGATGACCGCAAAGAAACCGCCGACGATAGATGCCGCAATCAGGTTGAGGCCCATGCAAGCGGCCAGCGTGAAGCCGAATACGAATACCAGAATATCAACCGGCTTGGTCGCAACCTGCTTGAGCAGGATGGCGATACCGACTGCCGGAAGCAGCGAGCCGACGGTGAACAGTGTTTTCATTGCAACGCCGTCCATCGGCAGGTAGGCCTTCATCAGATCTACCATGCTGGTGCCGACCTTGGTGATGATAAACGTCGGAATAAACGAGCACAGGATGTGAGAAATCCACGGGAGACCCATATCGACCACATACAGCTTGCGCAGATCGCCCTTTTCGAGTGCGCGCCAGCCCATATGCTGCCAAACGAGGTTTACGGTAGCTGTTCCGTAAAACAGCACGGTGCCGATGGTGCCGACAGCCGAACCGAGCGTTACCGCCATTGCCTGTCCCTCAGCGGATGCGGGATTGAGACCCATGGAATGCACGGCAACCATGGAAAGCGGAATGCCGATGTAAGAGATCGCGCGAACGTCAGCGGAAACCGTGCCGCCCGGCGTTACGAGCGCGATGTATACGACCTGAATGGCCGCGCCGAGATAAATGCCCGTCTGCACGTCGCCCATGATGAGGCCGACGATCAGACCCGCTACCAGCGGACGGCCCAGCGTGTAGTTGCCGAGCACCGTACCGCCCAGACCGGGCATGGATGCCAGACATGCGAGCAATCCGAACAATGCAGCCTGCCAAACTTGAACTTGCATAAGTTCTCCCTCTTTTCTTTTTTATTTTGTGAAATAGAATTTAGTAGCCGAACTGACCGCGGAACTTCTTCCAGTTGCCGATGGCAGCCTCCTTGATGAGCGCGAACTCTACTTCGTAGCCCTTCTGCATAATGGCCTCGAGTGCGTCCGCCTCCGGCTGGGTGATCGCCTGATTGTTGCCCAGCTTGGTCGCGCCCGGGCGGTCGTTGCACGGTCCGATGATAACCGTCTTTACCTCACCGGGATCAAAGCCGTCGTCCACGAGGATGCTCTTCATCGTGATCGGGTCCTTGGTGATGAGGAAGTAGCGATCCTTGCTGGCAAGCACCTTGCCGCACTTTGCGCGCCACTCGTCGAGCGTCCACACGAAGGTCTTTTTGTCGCTGGCGTTCTTGTACGCAGCCTTGAGCACCGGCGTGGTAGCCGCCTTGTCGTTTACGGCAATGAGGCCGTCGCACGGATACTCGAGCGCCCAGCGCGTGCAGGTCTGACCGTGGATCATACGGTCGTCAACACGAATGAAAGAGATTGACATAACTTTTTCCTCCTTAATACTGCTCTTTACTATTTTTATTAAATATCGTCGTCTTCATCGCCGCCGAGGTCAAACCGCTTGATCTGGTCCTTGGCCTCGCCGGTCAGCTCCTGTTCCAGCTCCTCGAGCGGCGTATCCGCATCCGCAAATGCGGCGGTCAGCACGAGCGGCAGGTTCATGCCGCCGATGGCAAGCGTTTTGCCCAGCAGACCCTTTTCGGTGAGCACATCGAGTGCGGTGGTCAGCGGCGAGCCGCCGATGATGTCCGCGGTGAGGATGATCTCGTCCTCGGCGGTGATGTCCCCCACCAGCTCTGTGAAGTTTGCGCGGAAGGTGTCAACGTCCATGCCGTCGAGCAGGCTGGTCGAGCGGATGTCCTCGCGGTCGCTGCCTGCCATCATGCCGAGCGCGTTGTGCAAACCCGGTGCAAAGGTGCCGTGGCTGACTAAAATCAGGTATCTCATTTTCCGTTCCCTCTTTCCTGTTTGTTGAGCATAGTATACCGGATTTTATCCTGTATGAAATCTGCATTTTGTCATGACTCGCTTGTGATAATCGTCCTGTTTTTCTATGACAAATGTCATGCCGATTATCAAAATACGCAAAGAAAAAGCGCCCTGTCTGTGCATATCACACAAACAGAGCGCTGAACGCCTGCGTTTTTCGCTGCTTATTCCTGTAAATATTCCTGCACCTGATGCTGGACTCTTTGAAGCTGGAGTGACAGATTATGCTCGTCCTCCATCGCATTCTGCACCAATCCTTCGGTGAACAGCAGTGCCTGATCGTAATTGCGGAAGCGCGGCGCGGCAACCGCCTGCTCCATGACATCCGACAGCATTTCCACGCCGGACTGGCTTTCGCCGGGCGTGTCCTGCCGGAGAATCCGGCGGGTTTCGTCCGAGTCGGTCACGCTCCGCAGCGCGGACACGCTGTGCGAATCCGTAAACAGCATAGACTGATTATCCGCATTGGCGGTCAGCTCGCGCAGAAACTGCCACGCAAGCGTTGTATGCGCCGAGCGGCTGCTGATACCTGCGAGCACGGTGCTCAGCTCCGAGCTGTTGCCGCCTGCCGGACCATGCGGCATGGGAATGCAGTCCCACAAGAAATCCGAGTACCGCTTGATGCGCCACGGATACGGCTGATAGGTCCGGTAATCCGAGAACAGGAACGGTCGGAACGCTACTTTTCCCTCATCGAAGTCCCGCGCAGAAGGCGTGGTCTCTGCCGTGAGCTTGCCGAGCCGTTGTGCAAACGCCACCGCCTGCACCGCCTTCGGTTCGGAAATCAAGCAGCTGCTGCCGTCCTCGGTGAACAGCGATGCACCGTTCGCGGTCAGCGCATCCTGCCAGGTGTAGCCGTAGCAGCCAAACTGATCGGTTTCGCCGTCACCGTCCGTGTCGCGCGTAACCTTGGCGCAGATGTTGTAAAAATTCTCCCACGTCCAGTCACCGGACGGCACAGCAATGCCTTCGCTTTCGAGCAGCGTCTTGTTGACACACATCAGCGTCGGTACGCACTCATACGGCAGCGCGTACTGCACGCCGTTCTCCGCGCCGCTCTGCAGCGCCGCCGGATAAAAATCCGTGTCGGACACCGCCTCGTCCTGCGCAAGATAGCCGTCCAGCGGCGCGAGTGCACCGAGTTCGCACAGCTCACCGAAATCCTCCGGCAGCACGAGGAACACATCCGGCTCACTGCCGAGCAGGTACTGGTCGATAAGCCATTCCGAGTAATCCCGTTTGAGGATGCCGCTTGTGTAGGTGACGTGTACATTCGGGTGCTCCCGCTCGAACCGCTCGATCGCCGCGTCGATGACAGCGTAGCAGTTGCCGTTTGGCGCATCCCAGTAGCTGCCCGCCATAAAGCCGAGTCGCAGTTCGACTGGACGTGTGCGGCTGTAAGCGACCATCGTCAGGCACACCGCTGTCAGCACGATGATCGCTGTCAGACGCTTCGTCAGCCCCTTCATTGCGGACCTCCAAACGGACGGCCTGCTACGCCGGTCTGCACCGCCCAGATGGCAAGCTGCGTGCGGTCGCGCAGATCCAGCTTGCTGAGAATGCTGCTCAGATAGTTGCGCACCGTGCCTTCGGACAGGCAGAGCGCGGCCGCGATTTCCTTGTTAGACAGTCCGGCACCGACCTCACGGATGATGCGCCATTCGTTATCCTGCAAATCCTCAGTCTGCTTTTCGTCCACACCGATGGTGAGGTTGCCCTTGGCCATCCGCGCGAACATCTGCAAGGCTTTGCTTGCCACGTCCGGCGCGATAATGGAGCCGCCGCGCACGACCTCGCGCACCGCATTGGTCAAATCCGCGACAGATACGCCCTTGAGCAGATAGCCAGACGCGCCGAACCGCAGCGCGTTGAACACATACTCGTCATCGTCGAACGTCGTCAGCACGATGACCTTGATATTCGGGTATGCCGACTTGATAAGGCGCGTGCACTCCACGCCGTCCACCTCGGGCATGCGGATGTCCATCAGCACGACATCCGGCTTTTCGCTCCGCACCAGTTCGATAGCCTCGCGGCCGTTCTTCGCCATGCCGACTACCGTAATATCGCCCTGCGCTCCCAGAACAAAGCCCAGACTTTCCCGAATCAGCTCCTGATCGTCTGCCAGCAGCACTTTAATCATATACATCACCCCATCGCAGCGGAATTTCCGCGTGCAGTTCAAATCCTTTTTCGCTCTTTACCTTTAATGTGCCATTTAACAGCTTAAGCCGCTCGCGCATGTGCCGCAGACCAAATCCCGGCTCAATTTTCGTGCAGCCGCAGCCGTTGTCCGTTACCGTAATGCCGAGCCGGCGCTCCTCCGCTACAATGCGGACACGCACCGCGGTTGCGTGTCCGTGCCGGATAGCATTCGTGATGCTCTCCTGCACGATGCGGTACACCGCGTCCTCCTCGTCCGGCGACAGCCGCAGATCCTCGGCCTGCAAATCGAGCGTGATCTCCGCCTGCGAGGTCGTCTGCATTTCGCTGCACAGCTTCGCTATCGCGTCTGTTAATTGCATGCGCTCGAGCGCATCCGGCCGCAGTGCCCGCACCGAACGCCGAACCTCGTTCATGCCCTCGCGCGCGGTGGACGCGATGCGTTCCATCTGCTTTTTCGCCATCTCCGGCGAGATTTCAAGCATTTGCAGACATGCGTCTGCACCGGCGGTAATGCCGGTCAGTGCGTGGCCGAGCGTGTCGTGAATCTCCCGCGCAAGGCGGTTGCGCTCGCGCGTTTCCGCCATGCGTTCGCTCTCGGCGGCGTAGGCCTTGAGCTGCTCGTTCATAACCGAAAGCCGATCGTTCGCCTGTTCCAGTTCGCCGTTGAGACGGCGTATTGCCGAATTTTCCTCGGTCCTCTGCCCGATGAGCACCACCATGTACACCACGAACAGGATAAGGTGCAGTGCGCCCAGCAAATCCACCGTGCTCTGCAAAAGCTGCCGCGTGTGCATATCAAAATACAGCAGATATTCCGAAAACGGAACCGTGTGCAGCGCTCCCTGCAAGGCACCCAAACCGGTCAGCAGGAACAGCGCCGTCATGACGCCGAGAAACCGGCGGCGCGTTCTGCCGTGCAGGCCGTCGATCAAATCCACAACCACATACAGCAGCAGGCCGTTGTAGTCCAGATGCAGCGCAAAAATCACGCACAGCGCGAATAACGGCTCGGTCCAGCCGACGAAATGATAGCTGCGTCTGCGCAGTACACCAACCACAATGAGCGCCGCCATGCTGAGAATCGCTACGGTCAGCGTCCACGGCTTGGCCGGCAGCGCGCTTAAATTCTGCGTGAACGCCACACCGTCCGACTGCCGCGCCGCCAGCACCGGCGTCATGCCGAACACCCATGCGAGGAATACGCACACGGTGATATTCAGCAGCAGCATAATCCGGCGAAAAAACTGCAAACTCTGTGCCATACCGTCCCCCCTACTGCCAGCCGTCCATGTCGTAGCTGTTTACGTTGTCCCTGGTCACCAGTGCTACCGGAACCGTGATTTCCTTTTCGTAGTCCTCACCGTTTAAGATGGCGTAGACCGTCTGCGCGGTAATCTGCCCCAGCCGAATGGGGGACTGGGCCGCTGTCGCCGTCATAGCACCCTCGCTGATCATGCTTTTCGCTTCGGGAGCACCATCCACGCCGTAAACCGCCGTATCCTGCAGCATGCCATGCTCCTGCAGAGCCGCCATCGCGCCGAGTGCGCTCGGGTCGTTAAGTGACATCACGGCGTCCGGCACAATGCCCTGTTCAAGCAGCTTGTCCATCTCCGGCATGGCGACTTCAAGCTGACCGGCGCTGTCCGCGCGACCGATGATTTGATAGTTGGCGTCGGATGCCAGCGTATCGCAAAAGCCCTGGATACGGTCTCGGCCGGACTTGGTAGATGCGTGCTCAAGCAGCACGACCTTCGCGGAATCACGCGTGTTCATCAGGTGCTCCGCGCAGAGCACACCCGCACCGTAGTTGTCGGACGCAATCGTGCACGCTACCAAATCCGGGTTGCCGACCTGCGAGTCGATAACCACGACCGGTACGCCCGCCTTCTGTGCCTCCCGCAGTGCTGGCTCGATCTCGCGGTAGTCCACCGGATTGAGCACCAGCAGGTCGATATTTTCGTGCAGCAGATCGCGTATCTCCTCGTTCTGCCGCTCCTGATCGAGCGCCGGATCACGCGTCAGCAGAATATCGCCGCGGCTTTCGATCACCAACCGCAGTTCCTCGTCAATGACGCTGTAAAACGGGTTGTTCATCGTCATGTACGTCGTGCCAATGCGGAGCGGCTCGTCCGTCTGCGATACGGCCTGATACGTCACGGCGGCAAGTCCGGCCGCCAGCAGCAGCGCCGCTGCCGCAAGGATTGGTCTTGTGCGCAACGGTATCCCGCCTTTCCCCTTAGTAGTTGATACCATTATAGCATAAATTTTTCCGGTGAAAAAGACGGATGTGATGGGTTTCTTGCGGCTTTTCTTCTCTATTGGTCAATCACTTGATTGTCCCTGTCCATCTTGACAAATCCGCACTTTTACCGTACGATAAGCGCAGAAATCATCCTGAAAATCACATCCTTTCGTTTGACGAGATACACATCTCACAGGCGCAGGTATCCCGATTGGAGAAGGGCGCACTGGAGCATATCCGCAAGCAAATTTAACAAATTGCGGATGGAGAATGAAGGAAACCGCCCGAAGGCCGGTTATTGAATAAACGCGCTTTGCGCGTTACCGAAATTCTCAATTTTCAATTCTCCATTCTCAATGAAAGAAAAAACAGCAAGTCCGACTGAACTTGCTGTTTTTCTTTACGCTGCCTGACTTTCGCCGGTGGCATAATCAATTTCCACGCCCGGCTGGACGTTATAGCAGTACACGTTGAAGCAAATGCCTTCGCCGTCGTCCTCGACCGACCACGCCTCCATCTGCACGCCCGAGGCAACAAGATTGCTGCCCTCAAACACCGGCGTGACCCGATAGAGCACATGGTTGCCGGTTTCCTTCACATAGTCAGCGACCATATTCTCAAACGGCAGCATCCCCTCAATATTGAGGTATCGCGTGCCGGTGATCAGATTCTGCTTGTTGGCATTCTCGGCGGTAAGCTGCCAGCCGATCAGGTGACAGCGGTTATACAGGTATTTGCCGTCCACACAGTCATACTTGACGGTATGCCATCCGGTTGGCTTGACCTGACCGATCGAACCGCGTTTTTCTCCATCTGCGGGCATCAGATCCTGTCCGACATTGGCGTATGCGTGCCGCACCGTCCGAGATAATCCAAATCCGAATATTCCTCAAACGATCCGGTCTCCTGTTTGTCTGCGTCGGTGAAGAATGGCTGGTTGCCGTCGATCTCGACATAAGCAGAATCCGAGTAGGCGGGCAGATCGTCCATCGAAACCATACTGCTCGACGGCATGGGCAGTGCACAGCCGGAAAGCAGCAGGCTGAGCACGAATACAATCGGCGCAAACGCGCGGGTCAATTTTCGCATTTAACAAATACTTCCTCTGTTATTTTCTCATGCGAGGAACCGGCAAATTCGGTCTCGCTTTGCTTCGTCCATCCGGTTTCCGGCAGGGTGAAATACCGGTCGGCGGGATAGACACGATTCCAGTGATATACTATCACCTGCTGCACCCTGTTTAAGTAGGGTGCAGGATCGTGCACCTCAGCGAAGCAGTAATCGTCCTCTGCCGCCCGCTCGAGGCAATCCTCAGCGATGCAAAGCCGTACTGCCGTATCCGCTCCGAACAGCTTTGCGGTGTACGGACTTATCCACAGCCTGTGCATACCGCAGTGCATAAGAATGTGCTCATTCAGCACACGATCGCGGCTCTGGCGGCGATGGTTAAAGGCCAGGCCGCCTTTATCATCCACACATAAGATCAGCTTCATAGAGTCCTCCCTTCATCGGGTATCGGATGCACTGTTGACCGGCGTAACGCTGTATGTAATGCGTCCCGCCGAAATACCCTGCCGTCCGATATACGAGCACAGTGCTTCGGTCAGTCTCGGGGTTGCCTTGCTGTGATGCAGCCGCACGACTACCACGCCGGACGTGGAGGCGAAATACTGTACGGTCTGCGTATACGCTTCCGCCGCATTTTTCTCGGCATCGCCGCTGTCCAGACCGGCATCCCACAGGCGGTAGCCTGCGCCGATGAGCACGCTGCGCTGTGCTTCGGTGAGTGCGTCGCTGCCGCTCTGGTTGGCGGCTATGCGGGCTGCAACACCGGTCAGCAGTGTCAGGCGCTCGTTCGCAGCGGCAAGGTCGGCCAGCATGTCTGCTCCTGTGGTTTTGCTGTCCGCCTGCAGCAGAAAGGCTACCGTATGTCCTTCCGCTGCGATTCGGCGAACCAGATCATCATCCCATTCGGAGGTATCCGTCGGCAGGAAGAACGCCGCCTGCCTGCCTGCGTCATGCAGATTGTCCAGAACAGCCGCCGTGTTTTCGTTCGGCGCGCCGTAATAGGCAAGATACACGCGGACCGGCTTCTTCGCCGGCTTTTCCTCTACCTTCGGTATTTCGATGGTATCGTTGTCCACCGGCTTTGCCGGTGCGGGATTGGTATTCGTGTTATTGCTGCGGTCCGACCCGGAAGTGCTGCCCTTGTAGTTGTCGATCGTGTTCTCAATCACCTTGGTATGCGCCGCAATAAACGCCGAATCGCTCTGTGCCGAGCCGTCCGCGACACGCAGCACATTTTCCCCCTGCAGGGTCAGTGAAGAATAGGTAAAGCCAAACTTCGCACAACACAGCTTGACCGGTACATAAACCGTTCCGTTCATCTCATACGCGGGTGTGGAATAACTGTTCAGATTCTGATCGTACACATAGCCTTCCGCAGTCGAAAAGCTGAGCGTTTCGTCGTTTGCGGAAAGATCGAGCACGCCGTCATTCTCCGAGGCAGACACACCGAGCGTGGTAAACACACTGTACGGCACATAGGTTTCGCCGCCGAGACGCGCGGGCATGGTGCTCTCGTCGAGCGGCAGGATGGAGTCGTTTACCGCTGTCAGCGTCACCGCATGCGCCGGTGCAGGCAGAAACGTCAGCAGCAGCGCGGCACACAGCACACAGCTGATGATTTTTTTGATACGCACTCACTCCTTTCAGCAATTCGTACGAACATATTATACCAAAGCACAGCGGGTTTGTCACCCTTTCTGCCGAAAAACACCTTGCGTTGTGAGAATCGAGTGCTATAATAAAAGAGTACAAATTCTTATAAAGAAAGAGTGAATCAACCATGCTGCAGATCACAACACAGCGCACCACTACCCCTAAGGCAAAGCCGGACGAAAGCAGCCTCGGCTTTGGTGTTCATTATACCGATCACATGCTGATCATTGACCACGATGAGGAACAGGCTGGCACGATGCCCGCATCGTACCGTATCAGCCGCTTGAGCTTGATCCGGCAGCGATGGTTTTCCATTACGCAATGGAGTCCTTTGAGGGTCTGAAGGCTTACCGCACCCCGGACGGCTCCATTCAGCTGTTCCGCCCGGACAAGAATGCACAGCGCATGATCAACACCAACCATCGTATGTGCCTGCCGAGCCTGCCGGTAGAGGATTTTGTTCAGGCTGTCAAGGCCATTGTTTCCTTCGATCAGGACTGGGTTCCGCACGCTGAGGGCACCAGCCTGTACATCCGTCCGTTTGTAATCGCTACCGAGCCGCATCTGGGCGTTCGTACCTCCCGCACTCACAAGTTCATCATCGTATGCTCTCCGGTCGGCGCATACTACTCCACCGGCATCAATCCGGTTAAGATCTTCGTCGAGGATGAGTACACCCGTGCCTGCCCGGGCGGCACCGGCTTCACCAAGTGCGGCGGCAACTACGCTGCATCCCTGATCTCTCAGGTAAAGGCACACGAGCTGGGCTACGAGCAGACCCTGTGGCTGGACGGCGTTGAGCACAAGTACGTTGAGGAAGTCGGCTCCATGAACTGCTTCTTCAAGATCGACGGCACCGTTTACACCGCTCCGACTGTTGGCACCGTTCTGCCGGGCGTTACCCGTATGAGCTGCATCGAGCTGCTCAAGCACTGGGGCATTCCGGTATCCGAGGAGCGCCTGCCGATCGCTGACGTTATGAAGGCTTCCCACGACGGCAAGCTGGAAGAGGTATTTGGCACCGGTACCGCTGCAGTTATCTCTCCGGTTGGCGAGCTGCGTTACGAGGGCGATGTTGCTCACATCAACAACGGTGAGATCGGCGAAGTTACCCACAAGCTGTACAACACCCTGACCGGCATCCAGTGGGGCAAGCTGCCGGATGAGCTGGGCTGGACCGTGAAGGTAGACTAATTTCGATTAAAAGGCAAAGCCTTTTAGCGGACGCGGTTTGCAAGCAAACCGACATTCAATAAAAAAAGAGGCTGACAGCTGTGAACTGTCAGCCTCTTTTTTTACAATGCAAGCGTGTGATATGGTTCGCCGCTCAGCGTTTTCCACGTAAAAACGCCGTTTTCGAGTGTCATATAGCCATGTGCGGTATCATTTTTCGGGATGGACACTGAACCCGGGTTCAGATACAGGTTTTCCCTGCCAAACGGCTCCCATGCCGGAATATGCGTATGTCCGTGCAGCAGCACATCGCCCTGACACAGCGGAGGCGGTGTTTTCGTGTTGAATTGATGTCCGTGCGTGACATACACCAGCCGCTCCCCTGCCGACAGGACGGCATAGTCCGCGAGGATTGGGAACGCGAGCACCATCTGGTCCACCTCGGTGTCGCAGTTGCCGCGCACACATAGGATTGTATCCGCCATGCCGTTCAGCATGGCAATCACCTTCTTTGGCGCGTAATCGCGCGGCAGATCGTTTCTCGGACCGTGGTAAAGAATATCGCCGAGTAGCAGCAGACGCGCAGCCTGCTCGCGCTCGAATGCCTGCAGCAGCTGTTCACAGTAGTATGCCGAGCCGTGAATATCGGATGCAATGAGAAATTTCATGCCGCGCCTCACCTGCCCGCCTGCTTTGGCACATCCACGATGGTGCCGCCGCCTACAACTACATCGCCGTCGTACAGCACCGCCGCCTGACCAATTGCTGCGGCTCTCTGCGGCTCATCAAACACCAGCTTGACGCGGCCGTCCCCCATTGGCGAAACCGTCACCGGCTGCTCCGGATGGCGGTAGCGAATCTTCGCCTTGATGTGGATTGGCTCGGTCAGTTCCGGAATCGAAATCCAGTTCATGTCATCTACGATCACAGTGTCCGAGAACAGCGCCGCCTCCGGTCCGACCGAAACCGTGTTCTTCTCCATATCCTTGCCGCAGACGTACACCGGCTCACCCATCGCAAGACCGAGGCCGCGTCTCTGACCGACGGTATAGCGGACAGCACCCTTGTGCTTTCCCACCGGCTTGCCGTCCAAATCGAGGAAATCGCCTGCCGGATAGTGCTTGCCCGTGTACTGCTCCATGAACTTGACGTAATCGCCGTCCGGCACAAAGCAAATATCCTGGCTGTCGTGCTTGCGTGCGTTGCAGAAGCTGAGCTGCTCCGCCAGCTCGCGGATCTCCGGCTTATTGCGGTCGCCCAGAGGAAATTTGGTGTGCGCCAGCTGCCGCTGCGTCATTGTGTACAGCACATAGCTCTGGTCCTTGCCCGCGTCCACGCCCTTTTTGAGCAGCCAGCGTCCGGTCTGTTCGTCCTGCTCAATGCGGGCGTAGTGACCGGTGACAACGTAATACAGGCCGTGCTGCTCGGCAAAATCCAGCAGCTTGTCGAACTTCATAAAGCGGTTGCAGTCAATGCAGGGATTGGGCGTGCCGCCTGCCTCATAGGTGCGGACAAACTTGCCGATGATCTTCTCCTGAAAATCCAGTGTAAAATCCAGTACCTCATACGGAATATCCAGCTGAAATGCAACCTCACTTGCGTCCTCGATATCCTTTTCCGAACAGCAGGTGCGGAAATTACATGCACCGAGATCCTCGTTGCGGTACAGCCGCATGGTCGTGCCCATGCAGCGGAAGTCCGCCTGCCGCATCAGGTAAGCCGCGATCGAGCTGTCTACGCCGCCGCTCATCGCTATGAGTGCGGTCTTCTGTTCTGCGTTCTGCATCAATGCCGTCCTCTCTTTCGATATATTAAGTGGTAAGTATAATTTTCATCAGATAGCAAAAAACTCCGAAAACCATGTGGTTTTCAGAGTTTTTGTGGTCGAGGTGACAGGATTTGAACCTGCGGCCTCTTCGTCCCGAACGAAGCGCTCTACCAAGCTGAGCCACACCTCGAAATCAAGCTGCCAACGCTTTTCCGTGACAGCTTTATTAGTATATCGCAGAAATCGCTTTCTGTCAACACTTTTTTTGAAATTTTCCTTAAATTTTCTCGAGCAGCTTTGCCACCAGACGGCGCAGCTCTGCGCCGCGGCGCTCGGCAGTCTCGTTGACCTCAGCGCCCGAGAGCGGCTGCATAAGCACGCCCGCCGCCATATTGGTGATCATGGCAATACCGACGAGCGGCAGACCGCAGTGCGCGGCTGCAATGACCTCGAACACGGTGGACATGCCGACCGCATCCGCACCGAGCGTGCGGAACATGCGGATCTCCGCCGGTGTCTCAAACTGCGGGCCGTTTACGCCGCAGTATACACCCTGATGCAGCTTAAGACCGCAGTCCGCAGCGGCCTGCAGGGCTTTTTCACCGAGCTCATGGCTGTAGGCGAACGTCATATCCGGAAAACGAGTACCGAGTTCGGGATCATTTTTGCCGGTCAGCGGACTTTTGCCTGTCATGTTGATGTGGTCAGTGATCAGCATAAAATCACCCGCATGATAGCCGGTATTGATGCCGCCGGACGCATTCGTCACGACAAGCGCCTTCACGCCCAGCGCCTTCATCACATAAACCGGATACGCCACCTCGTCCGGCGCGTAGCCCTCGTAGCCGTGCAGACGGCCCTGCATGCAGATAACACGGCGTCCGGCCAGCGTGCCGCATACCATGCGTCCTGCGTGGTCAGGCGCGGTGGATACCTTGAAGTGCGGAATCTCGCCGTACGGCACATACGTCGGGTTCTCCACCTCATCAGCCAGCGGGCCGATGCCCGAGCCGAGCACCAGTGCGATTTCGGGCACAAACGGCAGCTTTTCTTTAAGATATGCTGCAGATTCCGCTACATTTGCTTTTGTCAGCATAGGTCTCCCTCCTTACAGCCGGTGCAGGATAGCGTCCGTGCGCTTCTGCGTTTCCGCCTTTACCTTTTCAATGTCGATGGTCTTGAATTCACCATCGCGGTACAGCACCTCGCCGTCCACCATGGTCAGGCGAACGTCCGCACCCTGAGCCGCATAGACCACGTTGCAGGCAGCATCGGTCATCGGCGTAAACTGCGGCGTATCGGTGTCGATGACGCACAGGTCAGCCTTATATCCAACCGCCAGCTTGCCGCAGTCCGTGCGTCCCTGCGAAAGCGCACCGGCGCGCGTTGCCGTGTGCAGCACCTGTGCAGGCGTCAGCAGCGTAGAATCGTGATAGAAACCCTTGTAAACCACACCGAACAGGTAAATATCCTGCAGAATATTCAAGTTGTTGTTGGAGGCTGCGCCGTCCGTGCCGAGCGCGATATTGATGCCCTTCTCCAGCATTTTCGGAATGTTCGCGTAGCCGGATGCCAGCTTGAGATTACTCGCCGGACAGCAGGCGACTGAAACATTGTGCTTCTTGAGAATATCGAAATCCTTGTCCTCCAGCCAGACACAGTGCGCCGCCGTGGTCGGGGAATCGAAAATGCCGTGCGCCTCCATGTACGCTGCCGGCGTCAGGCCATGACGCTGCTTGCACTCCTCGTGCTCGGTCTGCGTCTCGGACAGGTGGATGTGGATACGCGCACCCGCGTCCTTCGCGTGAGCGGCTACCGCCTCGACCACCTTGGGTGTCGAGGTATACTCGCCGTGGATACACAGATCACCGATCAGACGGCCGTCCAGCTCGCCGTTCCACTCGTTCAGCAGGCGCAGATTGTCCTTGTAGGCGGCAAGGCTCTCGTAGTCGCTGTCGTCAAATACGGTCAGACCGCGGCTGAGGTTGCACTTGATGCCGCTCTCGCGTATCGCGGGCATCATGCCGTCAAAGAAGAAATACATATCCGAGAATGAAACCGTACCGCTCGCCAGCATTTCCGCGATGGAAAGCTGCGTGCCGTAGTACGCCGCCTCGTCGTCGATCTTGTCCTCAAACGGAAATACCTTCTCACCCAGCCAGCGCTGCAGCGGCAGATTTTCCGCGTAGCCGCGCAGCAGCGTCATCGGCGCGTGGCTGTGGACATTGTAGAAGCCGCTCATCAGCAGACGGTGTCTGCCATCGTAGCGTTCGCCGTAGTCCTCCTGCGGCTCGGTGTCACCGATATAGGCGATCTTGCCGTCCTTCACGCCGACGTACTGCCCGCGTTTGAGCGCAAAATTCTCATCCAACAGATCAATGTTGCAAAAAAGCATGGTATTCTCCTTTTCTCTTTACAGAACATGGTAATGCGGGATAATATCCTCGTATTCGCCGTCCTTGTTCAAAAATCCGCCCGGAATCACACCAAGCTGTGTGAATCCCAGCTTTTTGTACAGCGCAAGTGCGCCCTTGTTGCTCTTGACGACTGCGTTGAACTGCAGCACGCGGAATCCGCACGTTTTCCCCTGTGCAATGCAGTGCTTTACCAGTTTTTCACCGATATGCTGTCCGCGCACGGTCTTTTTGACGGCGTAGCTGGCGTTGCAGATATGACCGCAGCGGCCCACATTGTTCGGGTGCAGAATATACAGACCGACCAGCTCGCCGGTTGCCGCGTCGTACGCTACGCCGGTATAGGTCTGCTCAGTGAAAAAGGCATGACCGGTCACCTCGTCCAGCTTTTCCATCTGCGGAAAGGCTTTACCGTCCTCAACGACCTCGTTCCAAATTTCTGCTGCCTGTGCAGCATCACGCTGCTCGTACTGCCGAATTTCGATCTGCATGGTATCTCATCCCTTGGGTTTTCTCTTATTATAGCATAGTGCAGGAGAAAAGAAAACTGTTGCATCGGCTGCAAACCGGAGGAACGCGCCGTACCCACGGCGGTGGGCAAAAGGATGGACACCAAGGTTTCCACCCTTTTGAATCCCGCTTCCTTTGCTCGTTAGCCTGACGCAGACCAGAGACCGGCGACCGCTCCGAAAAGGAGAACGGCAGTCGGGTTACTCTTGCGTGTCTTTCGCAACCTATTCGCAGTTCACAGATACCTTACTGCTACACATACGGGTTCTTTCCGCAGGCGCGACACAAGGTGAATTGCCCGTCAGGGCAAGAGAAGGTGCCCTGGGGTGCGACCTCGGCGCACCGTATCTAAACCATCTGCTCCTTGCTAAAACGCAGGGGCGGCCATTGGCCGCCCACAGAATGATAACCCATTGCGTTCTCCTCACTCTTTCTTAAAACGCCGAATACTTCAAAATATCTTTTCGCATTCGCGCGATAATCCGCTTTTCCAGCCTTGAAATGTAGCTTTGCGAGATACCCAGCAAATCCGCAACCTCCTTCTGCGTCAGCGCCTTCGGCGTGCCGATGCCAAACCGCAGCGAGATGATCTGCCGCTCTCTCGGCGGCAGATGGCCCAGTGCCCGATGCAGCAGCATTTTGTCCACATCATCCTCGAGCGGCCGCATGACGCTGTCCGGCTCGGTGCCGAGAATATCACTCAGCAGCAGCTCGTTGCCGTCCCAGTCCGAGGACAGCGGCTCGTCGATGGAAACCTCGCTCCGCCGTCCGGCGATCTTGCGCAGGTGCATGAGGATCTCGTTCTCGATACACCGCGACGCATACGTCGCCAGCTTGACGTTTTTGTCGCTCCGATAGGTGCTCACCGCCTTGATGAGTCCGATTGTTCCAATAGAAATTAAATCTTCTGTTCCCACACCGCTCGACTCAAACTTGCGCGCCAGGAACACCACCAGCCGCAGATTGTGCTCGATAAGACGGTTGCGCGCCGCAACATCGCCCCCGCTGTTCGCCTCCACGGCGGCGGCCTCCTCCTCCGGAGACAACGGCGGCGGCAGAACATCGCTGCCGCCGATATAATGTACACCTTGCGCTCGAAACCGCCGTAAAATCGTCTTTAACCACTGCAGAATTTTCATTTTTGCTCTCCCTTTCACACCCCGATAAGTCCCTCGTACGCGCCCTGACCGATGGAGACCGCACTGACTGCACACACACAGTCAAGTGCTGTGCCGTCTGCCCTCAGCACGCTGTCCGGCCGGAAATACAGCAGCAGACCGCCATCCGTGCCGACCGCGTGAAACGGCAGCAGACCGCAGCGTGCAGCCAGATTTTCCGGCAGAGCCGTCAGCTGCGCGGACACACTGCCGAACGGCAGTTGCGTGTCCAGCAGGCACTCGGCGGCCTTGCGCTCGATCACCACGACCGGCTTTCCGGAAACCGGTTCGATTAGGTCGTTGCCCGTGTCGTGCAGCACACGCACGACGGTCTGCCGATTGCCGAACCGGATGGTCAGCGTTTCCGTTTCGCGGTGCAGCGCGCCGTGCTTCGCATCTCCGCACAGGAGTATCCCGCTTGCCGCGTAGCCGACAGCTGCCGCCAGCACGAGCACCTGTATCGGCACCGCAAAGTAGTACCCGCACGAGAGCAGCAGCCTCCTGCCGCTTGCGGCACTCAGTGCCGCCGCCAGTCCGGCGAACGAGGCCGCGACCACGCCGTACAGTGCACACAGCCGCGCAAGGTGCCGCTCTCTGCCGAAAGCGACCATGCACAGGCCCAGTCCTGCAAGAAGGCGCAGCGGCGCGAGTGTCAGCACCGGCCAGACCGCACCCAGCACGGCATAGCCGCCGCCGAGTACTGCTGAGAAAATCAGCCGCATTTTCCGCACCTGCACGCCGCCTAAGCGAGCCGCCGCAAGCAGCGTTGCGCCATCCATCAGCGCGTTGACGGCAAACAGCACATCCAGATAGACGACCATACCTCACCTCCCGAACAAGATTCAGTATAGCACGGACAACGTGCACGTTTTGCCGAATAAAGAGCGTAAAATGCCCGAAGCCGCTCTACCATAAGGTAGAACAGCTTCAGGCAAAGAGTAGTATGTAAGTAAGATGTGGTCGAAATGAGAAAGGGTATAAAAAAACAGCAAGAGTCCTGCACCTTTTATCGGTATCAGCCCCCTTGCTGTGTCTTTATCATACTGCAAAATCGGCAGCTTGTCACCTGTCGTTTTTTACAACATTCCCAGTAACTCTATCGGTTATTTTCGGAGTGCATACTGTGCCAGCAGCTTTGCTGCGTCCTCGACGTCGGAAACCGCACACAGCTCGCTCGGAGAATGGATATAGCGAGTCGGGATAGAGACCGCGCCTGCCTGCACGCCCGCGCGCGCCTTCTGCAGCACCGAGGTATCCGTGCCGCCGCACAGCAGGATTTCGCGCTGCGCGGATACACCGCAGTCCTTCGCCGCCTGCTCGAGCGCATCCACAACCGCCGGTGTGCAGATAACCGAGCGGTCCATCACCTTGACTGCCGGTCCCTTGCCCAGCTCGACCGCCATCGCGGACTTCATCTCCGGCAGGTCGCCGGTATCGGTCACGTCCACCGCGATAGCCGCATCCGGCTCAACTGCGAACGCTGCCGCGCCTGCGCCGCGCAGGCCAACCTCCTCCTGTGCCGTAAACACGAAGTACAGGTCGTTCTCGATTTCCTTGTCCGCCAGCTGCTCCATCATCAGCAGGAGCGTCACACAGCCGATACGGTTGTCCAGATACGGACCGCACAGCACGCCGTTCTGCTCGAACCGCGGTGCTTCGTACACGGCAAAATCGCCGATCTGCACCAGTTTGCGCGCTTCCTCGGCGTTTTTTGCACCGATGTCGATAAACAGATTATCCAGCGTCAAATCCTTGAGCGGTGTCTTTTCCTCGTACGAGATCACGCCGCGCGTGCCGTTGGCAAACTTCACCTGAATATTCAGCAGGTCACCGACATACAGGCCGCCGATCTGCGAAAAACGGATGAAACCCTTGTCCTCAATATAGGTGGCAACCACGCCGATGGAGTCCATATGCGCGGCAAACAGCAGTTTTTTTCCATTCTTTGCACCCTTTTTACGGCAGATAAGATTGCCGAGCGCATCCGTCGTCACATCGTCGATATACGCGCCTGCAATCTCCGCGATGGTTTCGCGGACCGCATCCTCACGGCCGGAAGGGCCGAATGCACCCGCGACCGTGTTCCATAAATCAAAAATCTTGCTCATTCGTCGTCCCCTCCGAGTTCTTCCAGAAATGCGCGTGCGGCGGAAAGCACCGCTTCGCAGTCGGCTACTGCCGCCACCGAGGACGGCGAGTGAATATAGCGTACCGGAGCCGCAGCCGCGCACACGCGCACGCCTGCACGGCTCTTGTGGATGCGGCCTGCGTCCGTGCCGCCGGCTACGCGCGTTTTCGTCTGCCAGCGGATGCCACGCTTGTCGCAGGCATTGCGCAATAATTCGAACAATTCCGCGTCATAGATAGTCGCGCCATCCATGAACGGCAGAACCACACCGCCGCGTACACGGCAAACAGCTTTGCCGCCTTCCACCTCTGCGAGATCAGCGGCTGTCGTGCCCTCGAGCACCATTGCGAATCCCGGGTCGAGCGCATACGCCATGCTTGCCGCACCGCGCAGACCGACTTCCTCCTGCACAGTAAAGCAGAACCAGGTGTCGATCGGCGGCTCATCCTCGATGAGCTTGAGGAGCGCGGCACAGCCGACACGGTCGTCGATCGCCTTAGCCTTGATAAGACCGTCGCCGAACTCGACAACCGCCGAGTCAAACACGCCATAATCGCCAAGCGAAACCTTGTCCTCAGCGGCAGCTTTGCTCGCTGCACCGATGTCGATATACAGATCCTTAGTCTTGGGCATAGTGCGGCGCTCTGCGGCAGTTGTCAGATGAACCGCCTTGATGCCGATCACGCCCTGCACATCACCGAAGCGAACCGGTCGGCCGATGACCACGCGCGGGTCCACGCCGCCGACAAAGCCGAACTTCAGCATGCCGTCGTCCGTAATCTGCTTGATGATAACGCCGACCTCGTCCATGTGTGCGCACACAACGACCGGACGCTCGAGCGCCTTTTTGCCCTTTCGGAACACCATAATGTTGCCGATGGCATCGGTCTTGATCTCGTCCGCGAACGGCTTTACCTTCTCGAGCACAAACTCGCGCACCGCATCCTCACAGCCGGACGGCCCCGGCAGTGCGCACAGCTGCTTCATCAGTTCGATCATGCGCCCACCTCCCCGTCAAATTCGCGCAGAAATTCCGCCATCAGGTCAGCAACCGCCTGCACGTCAGACAGCTTCACAACCTCGACCGGCGTATGCATGTATTTTTCCGGAATGGACAGCAGACCCATTGCGATGCCGCGGCCGACGATCTGCATCGTCCACGCATTCGTGCCGGTGTTGCCCTCCATAATTTCAAGCATATAGTCGATGTCGTTCGCCTTGGCGGTCTTGATGAGCGCCTTGGTAAAGCCGCGGTGCAGGTTCGGTCCCATGCCGACTGCCACGCCGCTGCCGAGGTCGAACACACCGTCCGACGGACCGTCCGGCGTTCTGCCGTGGGTCACGTCCACCGCGATGGCGTACTCCGGCTGAACCGTAAACGCGCCGGTCTGCGCACCCAGCTCGGTGACCTCCTCCTGCGTGCTGATGAGCACCGCGACATTGCACTTCAGCTTATCCTTTGCCGCGTGCAGCTTCTCCATCGCCAGCAGGATGGCGGCAACGCCCGCTCGGTCGTCAAGGCACTTGCTGCAAAGCTGACCGCCCGCCAGCTTAATCGGCTGCTGCGCGAACACGATGGGCGTACCCACGCGAATGCGGCTTTTGGCATCGAGCAGACCGGTGTCAATCGCCATCTGGTCGATGGGTACGGCCTTGTTCTGCTCACCTGCTTTGAGCAGGTGCGGCGGCATGCAGGATACCACGCCGTACAGCGGCTCGTCCGCGAGAATGGTCACCTCGCCGCCGAGCAGCATGCGCGGGTCCACGCCGCCGACCGGCGCAAACCGCAGAAAGCCGCCGTCCAGTACCTCGGTGACAAGAAAGCCGATCTGGTCAAGATGCGCGTCCAGAAGGACGGTTTTCGCGCCCTCTTTACCGCAGGACAAGCTGCCGATCACATTGCCGTTCTTATCCACATCCACGGTGTCGCAGTACGGGCGGAACAGCTCCGCGACGGTGTGTGCCGCCTGCATCTCAAAGCCGCTGACCGCCGGCAGTGCACACAGCGTTCGCAGCGTTTGTTCTAACTGCAAGGAAATTCCTCCTTTTTTCGTCGTTTATCGTACAGGTTCTATTATAACCGTTTCATTGCTCGGTTACAAGGTACAGCAAATGAAAAAGGCACCGAGTCGGTGCCTTTTTCGTGTTTATCAGATTTCTTCACCGGTCGGGAGGTACAGCTTATCCATTACGCGGACACAGCCGTTTTCAAAGGTGATTTCCTGCGTCATTGCACCATCGTTCTTGATGGTGCCGAGCGTCGTGCCGAAGCGGTCAAAGCAGGTAATAGTGTGCTCATCCGTGCGGAGCGCATACACGCCTGCACCGTCGGTCGGCAGTGTGCCCGGACGGCCGTTCGGGCACTTTACGCGGAACAGAACCTTGTTCGTGCCGTCCGCATCACAGCGGATGTACTCGTATTCGGTATTGCTGATCCAGCGGCTGTAAATATTCTGACCGACCTCATTGAACGCATTCTGATAGGTCTTTGTCAGCTTTTTGCCCTTGAAGTTGTAGAGTGCGTAATAACCGGTCGATTCTGCGGCGATGTAGGTATCGCTGTACTGACTTACATCCAGCGCATGAGAGCTGGATGCAATGCGCTTGCCGCCTGCGATAATCGTGTACGAGGTATTATCATCCATTGTTGCAACGAAGCGATCACCTATGTTATCCGAAATATACATTTTCTTGTGATCGAGCGCAAAATTCATACTCCACACAGTTTTGCCCGCAGTATCAATAGCACGAATGGTCTTGCTGTCCACGCGAACAACTGCTTTGCCGTCCTTGAAGACGGTCAGGTGGTCATACGTTTGGTTAGCCTTGGTACCGTCCGTGAAAATCATATAATCCTTGCCGTACGTTATACTGTCAATATTCATCGGAATCGCCCAGCCTGCCTGCTCACCGTCCACCGTAGCAAGTGCATAATTTTCCAGAGTTTCACCGGTTTTCATATTGTATACAGTGTATTCCCGACTGTCCTCTCGATATAGATAGACCCACTCGCCAAATACCGTAATAGCGGTGAATTCACCATTGTATTTCTTGTAATTGGTTAATAGCTTGTTACCCTTGGCATCCTCAAGGTGCATCTGTACATTAAAACCGTCATCACTGTCAACAACAACAGTATACTTAGCCGCGGTCTTGCTCGGCACCTCGGCATACTTGGTATCATACAGCCGCAGCATGGTCGCGATGGACTGCTCGCGTGTATAGCTGTTATTCGGTGCAAAACGATTGCCGCTGACGCCGTTCATTACGCCCTGATTGTAGACCCAGTACACATCATTCCGTGCCCACGACTGAATATCCGCACCGTCCGCAAAAACGTGCGGCATACGGTCCTTTACATTGTCCTTGGCATTCTTGCGCAGATTGCCCAGACGGTGCAGCATGCTTGCCGCCTGCTGACGGGTCAGCTGCTGCTGCGGTGCAAATTTGCCATTGCCAACGCCGTTTACCACGCCCAAAGACGCACAGAGCAGCACGTCCTCGTCCTTGGTATCCGAGAAGGAAACCGTGGCTTTATCGACGGATTTTACGTTGCCGCTCTTTTCCCAAGTACGATAAACCGCTGCCGCCAGCGCGCAGAAATCCGCACGGGTGATGCTCTGCGTGTACGCCTGATCAACCTGCTCCGGCACAATGCCCGCGTTCCGCGCGGTATCCACCGCCGACTTGGCCCAACTGCTCGGCGCTTCCGCTGCCGCAGCTGCCGTTACCAGCATAGCCGCAGATAAAATCGCTGCAATCGTTCGTTTCATAGAAAATCCTCCTTTTAATTCAGCGGTCAGTGATGTATTTTCTTTGTTCCCGGTATCGCGCGCTGTTTTCTGATCGCTATATTGTATATGACGTTAGTATCTGCAAAAGGTTCCCATATTTATCTGGTAATGTCAAAAAAATCATTGACGGTGCAGGTCTGCAGAATACCGTCCGGCGTGTAGTATTCATCCCGCAGGACACGCTGCTGCTCGTCATACCATATTTTCTCGGTTACGCCGTCCCTGCTGACGCAGACTGCGGTGCGCTCAGCGTCGTCATACGTCCACTCGTTGTCCTGCATCATTTCGTAATTCGGATCATGCACATCATTTTCCATGTGCAGCGTGGAGCCGCGTGCATCCTTCACCGTGATCCATGTACCGGTCAGCACACCCTCAAAAACCGTACGGGTTCTGGTCGTTTCTCCGGTTTTGGGATTGTATTCCGACACTGTCTGTGACTGCATGTTGCCTGCCGTGTCGTAACTCCGCTTCAGATACGGTTCTTTCTCGTCTCCGCGATAGGTGTAAGTCTCTATTCCGTCCTCATCCTCCGTGCGAACGATACGACCCTGCTCGTCATACTCTGTGTAAGAAACCGTTTTCACACCGCAGGTTGTGGAATACCATGTCATTTTGCTGCCGTTGTAAACCTTGCGTTCACTGGAACTCACACCGAACGGACGCTTGCAATTCAGCGACCAGATCTCGCGGTTCTGCGCATCGTAGCCGGTGATCTTGAGATAGGACCATTCCTTCTCATCCGGTATCACGCGCGTTATCTTTTGCTGTTCAATCCGAGCAGCAGGCTGCATATACGCCAGAAGTGTCCAGTTTTCCGCTGTCGGACGGACATACCGCAGTCCGTTCAGCGATAAGCCGCCGAAAACAGCACCGCAGCAGACCGCAGTGCTCGCCGCCAGCATTCCGGCTCGTTTAAGAATGTTCAGCTTCACCCAAACACCTCCTCAGCGGGTTACATCGGTGTATGTTGTTGTAATCTCACGCGAAAAACCATCCTCCGAAAAGCTATATGCATTTTTTATCCAGCGTCCCTGTTCGTCATACCAGTATTTCTCGGTCGTGCCCTCCGCCTCGTCCACACAGGTGGCCGTGCGCGCGGCATCGTCATACGTCCACTGATAGTCACAGGTTCTCATCTGTCCGCCCGCGCTGACATGCACTTGCTTTACGATGTTGCCATGCGAATCCAGTATGCAGTACTGCGAGGCAAGATAGGTACCATCGTCTTCGTATATGTCCATATTGGTGACGGTACTGCCTGTTTGCGGGTCGGTTTCGGTGATCTTGCGGCCGGTCAACGCGCCCTGCGCGTTGTGCGTTTCCTCCAGATACGTTTCAGTCGCATCGCCGTGGTAGTAATACGTCGATATGCCGCCATAGTCGGTTTCCATACGGATAAGCCGTCCCTGTTCATCATACTGGCAAACCGAGTCCGCTTTTCCGCCCTGACCGAAGAAATACCGCGCCGATATATTGCCGATGTACACATCACGGCTGCTGCCGACCGATGCCAGCTTGCCGAATGTCGTGCGCGACCAAATCTCGCGGTTCTGTGCATCGTATCCGGTGACAGTGTAGGTCGGGTCGCCCTCACCGAAGTCCATAACGCACTGCTCGATGCGTTCCGCCGGTGCGACCCACGGCAGCAGCCACCAGTTATCTGCCGTTGGCCTCATGTAGCGTAAGCCATTCACCGCCAGCGCCCCGAAAACACCGGCTGTACAGGCGGCAGTTGCCGCCGTCAACATTCCCACACGTTTGAGCAGATCTCTGTTCATAAACATCCGCCTTTCTCTATCTAATTGTCCTGCCTGTCTTATCTGGTTTCAGTATAGCATAAATTTTTCCGGAAGGATATATCTCTTTGTATTTTGAAACAGAAATGTATCATGCAGCGGCAAAATCGTTTGTCCGCGTCTGGTTGTCGGTGATGCGAGAGCGCACTGTACTCCCCTACGATTGCGCGTGTGCAGATGAATTTACAGGCGGTGAGCCGAAAGGTCGCACCCCAGGCACCTTCTCTTGCCCTGACGGGCAATTCACCTTGCCGCACCCTATGGTAAAGTCTAACATCGGATATAATTCGCGTATGTTATGAAATAAACGCAAAAAAATCCCGCAGAGAAAACCTCTGCGGGATTTATTATGCTATTTCAGCAAGCGCTTTGCGCGATCTTACGCCTCGGGAGCGTACAGATCCTGCAGGCGCTTCAGGTGAGCGTAACGCTTGGTAGACTCTACCTCGGAACGCTCGAACAGGCCCTCTGCACGATCCGGGAATGCACGGGTCAGTGCGGAGTAACGAGCCTCGTTCATCATGAACTTGCGGTAATCCTCGGTCTTAGGCTCCTTGGACTCCAGAATGAACGGGTTCTTGCCCTCGTCAGCCAGCTGCGGGTTGAAGCGGAACAGGTTCCAGTAACCGCAGTCAACAGCCTTCTTCATCTCAGCCTGGCAGTTGGTCATGCCGCCCTTGATGGAGTGCATCTCACACGGAGCATAGCCGATTACCAGCGACGGGCCCGGATAAGCCTCAGCCTCAGCGATGGCCTTCAGGGTCTGAGCCGGGTTAGCGCCCATAGCTACCTGTGCAACGTAAACGTAGCCGTAGCTCATAGCGATCTCAGCAAGGCTCTTCTTCTTGGTGGTCTTACCGGAAGCTGCGAACTGTGCAACAGCGCCGATGTTGGTAGCCTTGGAAGCCTGTCCGCCGGTGTTGGAGTAAACCTCGGTATCGAATACCATAACGTTTACGTCCTTGCCGGATGCCAGAACGTGATCCAGACCGCCGAAGCCGATATCATATGCCCAGCCGTCGCCGCCGAAGATCCAAACGGACTTCTTAGCGAGGTATTCCTTGTGAGCCAGAACATCCTTGCAGTCCGGGCAGCCTGCTGCTGCGCCCTTTTCGAGCTCTGCAACCAGTGCCTTTGCCGGCTCAGCGTTAGCAGCGCCGTTGTCCTTGGTATCCATGAAGGTGTTGACAGCGTTCTTGAAGTCGTCGGTAGCGTTCTCAGAGCCAGCCATAACCTCGAGCTTGGAGATCAGGCGCTCACGGAGAGCTCCTGGCCGTAGTACATGCCAAGGCCGTGCTCTGCGTTATCCTCGAACAGGGAGTTAGCCCATGCCGGACCGTGGCCGTTTGCATCAACGGTGTACGGGGAGGTAGCAGCCGGACCGCCCCAAATGGACGAACAGCCGGTAGCGTTGGAGATGTACATGCGGTCGCCGCAAACCTGAGTGATCAGGCGGGCGTAAGAGGTCTCTGCACAGCCTGCGCAGGAACCGGAGAACTCAAGCAGCGGCTTCTTGAACTGCGAATCCTTTACGGAGTTCGTGGAGATCATGTCGGCCTTCTCGGAAACCTTTGCTACGCAGTAATCAAATGCATCCTGCTGAGCAGCCTCGTCAGCCTGCGGAACCATAGTCAGGGACTTGGTCGGGCAAACGCCGATACATACGCCGCAGCCCATGCAGTCGAGCGGAGATACAGCCATGGTGTACTTGTAAACGCCCTTGCCCTTGCCGGCCTTGATGTCAACCAGCTTGGTGGAAGCCGGTGCAGCAGCAGCCTCTTCCTCAGTCAGAGCGAACGGACGAATGGTAGCGTGCGGGCAAACGTAAGCACACTGGTTACACTGAACACAGGTAGCCTCGTTCCACTGCGGAACGGTAACTGCTACGCCGCGCTTCTCGTAAGCAGCTGCGCCGTGCTCGAAGGAGCCGTCAACATGCTCGCCTGCGAATGCGGATACCGGCAGGGAGTCGCCGTCCATGCGGCCGATCGGCTCCATAACGTCCTTGACCATCTTGACAACTTCCGGACGGCCCTGCAGATCGCGGGTATCAGCCTCGTCCTGTGCGTCAGCCCAGTCAGCCGGTACGTCGATCTTCTTGAATGCGGTAGCGCCGATGTCGATAGCCTTGTGGTTCATATCAACGATGTCCTGGCCCTTCTTCAGGTAGGACTTGGTAGCAGCGTCCTTCATGAACTGGATAGCCTGCTCGCTCGGCATTACCTTAGCCAGTGCGAAGAATGCAGACTGCAGGATGGTGTTGGTGCGCTTGCCCATGCCGATCTCGATAGCGAGGTCGATAGCGTTGATGGTGTAAAGCTGAACGTCGTTCTTAGCAATGTAGCGCTTCTCGGAAGCTGCAGATGCTTGCTCAGCTCTTCCGGAGACCACTGGCAGTTGATGAGGAATACGCCGCCCGGCTTAACGTCACGCACGATCGGGAAGTGCTTGGTGATGTAGGACGGGTTGTGGCATGCTACGAAGTCAGCCTTGTTGATGTAGTAAGGAGAACGGATCGGCTTGTCGCCAAAACGCAGATGCGAAACGGTTACGCCGCCGGTCTTCTTGGAGTCGTACTGGAAGTAAGCCTGTACGAACTTGTCGGTGTGGTCGCCGATGATCTTGATGGAGTTCTTGTTCGCACCAACGGTACCGTCGCCGCCGAGACCCCAGAACTTGCACTCGGTCGTGCCTTCTGCTGCGGTGTTCGGTGCCGGCTTCTCCTCGAGGGAGAGGTAGGTAACGTCGTCGTTGATGCCCAGGGTGAACATCTTCTTCGGCTCTGCCTTAGCCAGCTCCTCGTATACAGCGAATACGGAGGACGGGGGCGTATCCTTGGAACCCAGACCGTAACGGCCGCCGGTTACTACCTTATCGGTGATGCCTGCATCAGCCAGAGCGGTAACAACGTCCATGTAAAGCGGCTCGCCCTGGGAGCCCGGCTCCTTGGTGCGGTCGAGGACTGCGATCTTCTTAGCGGTCTCCGGGATAGCTGCGATCAGCTTGTCAGCACGGAACGGACGGTACAGACGAACCTTAACCAGGCCGACCTTCTCGCCGTGTGCGTTCAGGTAATCGATAACTTCCTCTGCAACGTCGCAGATGGAGCCCATAGCGATGATAACGCGGTCAGCGTCAGCAGCGCCGTAGTAGTTGAACAGCTGGTAGTTGGTGCCGAGCTTGGCATTTACCTTGCCCATGTACTCCTCAACGATGCCCGGAACAGCTTCGTAGTACTTGTTGGCAGCCTCGCGGTGCTGGAAGAATACGTCGCCGTTCTCGTGAGAGCCGCGCATCATAGCGTGCTCCGGGTTCAGTGCGCGCTTGCGGAATGCTTCAACAGCATCCATGTCGCACATTTCCTTCAGATCCTCGTAATCCCAAACCTGGATCTTCTGGATCTCGTGGGAGGTACGGAAGCCGTCGAAGAAGTTGATGAACGGAACACGGGACTTGATGGTAGCCAGATGTGCTACGGCAGACAGGTCCATGACCTCCTGCGGATTGGTCTCAGCCAGCATAGCGAAACCGGTCTGGCGGCAAGCCATAACGTCGGAATGGTCACCGAAGATGTTCAGTGCATGAGATGCAACGGTACGAGCGGAAACGTGGAATACACACGGAAGCAGCTCGCCTGCGATCTTGTACATATTCGGGATCATCAGCAGAAGACCCTGAGAAGCAGTGTAGGTGGTAGTGAGCGCACCTGCTGCCAGAGAGCCGTGTACGGTACCCGCCGCACCTGCCTCGGACTGCATTTCGATTACCTTAACGGTAGTACCGAAAATGTTCTTCTGACCTGCGGCAGCCCACTGGTCAACGCTGTCTGCCATGGGGCTGGACGGGGTGATCGGATAGATACCCGCAACTTCGGTAAACGCGTACGATACGTGCGCGGCCGCAGTGTTGCCGTCCATGGACTTCATCTTTCTTGCCATGTTGATGTCCTCCTATAAAAAATTATAATTCTCAATCGGAATTAAAAGCCCTCGTTTTGGTGTATTTTAACCTAAACTAAGCCTTACCTGCCCCTTCATTGTAGCACTCACGCACAAAGTTGTAAACAGTAAATGTACTATTTTCCGCACTATTTTTCAAATTTTGATAAGATGTTTCATATTATGAAACGCATGCAAACTTTTTATCATGGAATTTCTGTGTTTTTTCCGTGTTTTTTATTGCGTAATCTGATGACACATAGTATAGTATTAGATGTATAGTTATATGGTTATGCCATAAGTATCGGAGGGATCGGCATGGTATCTCGCGTATTCTCCGCAGGACTGAGCGGCATTGACGGCTACATTGCCACCGTCGAGTGCTTCCTCTCCGGCGGTCTCCCCCGGCTGGATGTCGTCGGTCTGCCGACCGGCGCGGTATCCGAAGCCGGAGAGCGCGTCCGTGCCGCCGCAAAGGCCTGCGCCTTTGACTGGCCCGTGTCCCGACTGACCGTCAACCTCGCACCTGCCGACACCAAAAAGGCAGGAACAGCATACGATCTGCCCATTCTGCTTTCCATTCTGGCGGCAGCGGGCGAGATTGATGCACCGCCCGACAACGCTCTCTTCTTCGGCGAGCTTTCCCTCACCGGAGAGCTGCGGCCTGTCTGCGGTGCGCTTTCCATGGCGCTTGCCGCGCGTGATGCCGGTTTCAAAACCGTGTTCGTTCCCGCGATGAATGCCGCCGAAGCATCCTATGCTTCCGGTGTGACGGTGTTTCCGATCCGCACATTAAATGAGCTGCTCGGACATTTGAACGGCAGAAAGCCGCTCACGCCGTGTGCTCCTCCGCCCAGACCCGAACCGCAGGACGATGCGCTGGATTTTGCGCATGTACTCGGTCAGCACGCGGTCAAACGCGCGCTTGAGATCGCGGCTGCAGGCGGACACAACGTGCTTCTTTCCGGACCGCCCGGTTCGGGCAAGAGCATGGCTGCAAAGCGCTTTTCCACCATCCTGCCGCCGCTGTCCGACAGCGAACGGCTGGAGGTTATCCGTGTCTGGTCCGCCATCGGCAGAGGACAGGAGGCGGTCGAACGTGCCGAACGGCCGTTCCGTGCACCGCATCATAATTCCTCGGCCAACGCGATGGCTGGCGGTTCGGGTGCCGCAGGGCGGCTGCCCGTCCCCGGCGAGATCACGCTCGCGCACCGCGGTGTGCTGTTTCTGGATGAATTTCCGGAATTCCGCCGCGATGTGCTCGAAACCCTGCGCCAGCCGCTTGAGGACGGCAGAGTTACCATCTCGCGTGTCGCCGGTCAGGTGACGTATCCGGCACGGTTTCAGCTCATTGCCGCGATGAATCCCTGCAAATGCGGCTGGTACGGCACGGAACGCTGCACCTGCACCAAGGCTGCCGTTCAGCAGTATCTGCACCGTCTGTCCGGTCCGCTGCTCGACCGAATCGACCTGCAGGTTGCTGTGCAGCCGGTTGAATACGCCGCGCTTGCCGCACGAGGTCAGGCCAGCGAGGAACACTCCGCCGACATTCGTGCCCGCGTGCTCGCCGCGCGCGAGCGGCAGTATGCCCGACAGGGCGCCGACGTGTGCAACGCCGCTATTCCGCCGCCGCAGCTTGCCGAGCACTGCCCGCTGAGCGCGAATGCGTCTCGTATGTTTGCGGCCGCATTTCAGCG
This sequence comes from Butyricicoccus sp. OF10-2, assembly GCF_003481925.1. Taxonomy (NCBI): domain Bacteria; kingdom Bacillati; phylum Bacillota; class Clostridia; order Eubacteriales; family Butyricicoccaceae; genus Butyricicoccus; species Butyricicoccus sp. OF10-2. Next base: position 142,030 of record NZ_QUMC01000005.1, read on the forward strand.
ACTGGGGCTGACCGCCCGTGCGCATGACCGCGTACTGCGTGTTGCCCGCACGATCGCCGATCTGGCAGACAGCAGTGTCATCGAGGCTGAGCATCTCGCCGAGGCTCTGCAGTACCGTTCACTCGACAGAGCCGCGGGTTCTTGACAGCTTGTGGAAAAGTCTGTGGACTATGTGTATAAATTTACAATTACTGTAATTTCACCTAAATTCGACCATTTATTGACATACTGGTTTGTTTTATCGGCAAACCAACAACCAGTCAGGAGGAAAATTCAATGTCTCATCCTATCGCTCGCCGTGCCGGTATGCTTGCGCTGACTGCCGCAATGCTCATGCCGAGCGCGGGAGCATTATCCGATGTGTCCAACTGGGCGCAGGAAGGCGTTGCCGCTGCGCAGAATGCCGGTCTGGCACCTTCGTCCCTGTCCAACAGTGCCGCTTCCGGCTCTATCACCCGCGCAGAGTTCTGTGCCGTTGCGCTGAACGCCTACAAGGCTGTCAGCGGCAAGGCTGTCTATGTTTCGGGCAAAAAGCCGTTCGAGGACTGCTCAGACCCCAATGTCACCGCAGCTTACCTGCTCGGCATTGTAAAAGGCCGCACCAACGGCAACTTTGATCCGGATGCCAAGATCAGCCGCGAGGAAATGTGCACCATGCTCGACAACATCCTCGCCGCTGCCGATATCGAAGCCACTGAGATCGCCGGTGATGCCTGCATCGAGGATTACCCCGATGTAAGCATGATCAGCGATTACGCAATGCAGCCGGTCGTTATCATGGTCGATCATTCGGTCATCAACGGCATCACCGATACCAGCACGGACACCACCATTCTGGCTCCGTCCGGCACCACCACCCGTGAGCAGGCGCTGATCATGGCAAACCGCTTCTGCACCGCCTTCAAGCCGGATAAGACGCCGATTGCAGCGGTTGACGGCTCCACTAACCTGCCGACCACCGCCGGTTCTTCCACCTCTGCCGCAACCACTATCGCCGGTCTGCCGAAGACCGAGGCCGAGAAGATGACCTACGTTTACGGCGCAGGCAACGGCAAGTACCAGTCCGCAGCTGAGGCTGAGGCTCACATGGTAGAGATCGTGGTTCCGGTATGGCATCTGCAGTCCAACGGCACCAAGGTGGCCTCCAAGGCTTATCTGCAGGTAAACGCTTCGCTGGCTTCCATCTATCAGGCAATCTTCGAGGAGATCTTCAACGGCTCCGAGAAGTTCCCGATCTATGATGTAGGCTGCTACTCGTGGCGCACCGGCGAGCACTCGCAGGGCACCGCAGTTGATATCAACCCGGACGAGAACATGGAAGCTACCATCAACTCGGACGGTTCCCTGTCTCCGACCTGCGGCACCCACTGGACGCCGTATATTGATCCGTACTCCATCCCCGAGGGCGGCGATGTTTACAATGCCTTCACCAAGTACGGCTTTACCTGGGGCGGCAACGGCTGGCGCACCAAGCGCGACTACATGCACTTCAGCTACTTCGGCCGCTAAGCACTACATACGAAATGGCAAAAGAAGGGACGGCTTATCGTTAGCCGCCCCTTATCTTTTGTGAAATTTGTGTAACTTTACAGGAATTTAATTTGCATTTTTAGAATAACATGCTATAATAATATATAGAGTACATTAGTAAGGAGGCATGACATCATGAGAAGACTTTCTATTCCGCAGAAGCCCGACCGTCCGGACATCGACGATCTGATCTTTGGTGATGACCATAAGACGCAGAGCGAAAAGTAACCGCACTTTTTGATCGGTTCCACGCAGGGCTTGCAGAGAAACAGCAGCCGCGTGGTTTTTTTATACCTGTTTTTGAAAGGAAACATATAAAAATGGAATCATCCAGTCCCGCGTCACGGACAAAAACGTAACACCCGAAGCATTTTTAATGCCTCGGGTGTTTTATTTTGGTCGTTTCGATGGCGGTAACGGTGTCGGTATATCGGTCAATCCAAGCAAATATTCCAGATTGACCTGATAGAAACGAGAAAGTAGAATCAGAATCTCCAACGGAAATTCACGCACACCGTTTTCATAATTGCTGTATGTGTTCTGCGCTACCTTTAGATATGCGGCAATTTCACGCTGTTTGATATCCCTGTCTTCGCGCAATTCTTTTATGCGGTTGTGCTCCATATGACCACCTCGCATTTACCTTAACTTATCTCGAAACATGATATTGACTTTTATCTCGTTTCGAGATATAGTGTATGTAAGGTGGTGGAATATATACGACGGGAGGAAAAAGTATGTGGTATGATTTTGAAGCTGCATTTGAGAGTAAGAAATCTGAAGCAGAGGAAATGCTGCACGACGAAGATAAGCTACTGGAATTCATCAGCAAAGTCTTGAAAAAGCTGGATACAATTCCAGTTGTAGGCTCGTTGCTGGGAGATATTCCGCTGTTGTGCATGATCGTTGTCGATTATGTTAAAGGAGAGTATACCGAAATTCCGTTAGCAAGCGTGATTGGCATTATTGCAGCATTGATTTATTTTTTCAGTCCGGTTGATTTGATTCCGGATTGTATTCCGGGGATTGGGTTGTTGGACGATGCGGCAGTTATTGGAATTGCGATTAAGGCAGTGGATAATGATTTGCAAGCCTATAGAGAGTGGAAAGGAATGTAATTATGGCAACAAGAAAAACAAGAAGTGATTGCACAGTAGGAGCGTTTGAAAAGAAGCATGGTTTACCGTCCGGAGCGATTCGTAATCCAAACGGCAAAGATGCAAGAGCGGATAAGAAAATAGGAAATCTGCGCAAAGATTTTGCAAATGCCAAAAAGAATAAGAAATAATAAAAACCACCACGTTTCCGTGGTGGTTTTTATTATGCAATTTACGGCCGTTTCCTCTTAACCCACTCCTACCTCCTCACTCCTAACTTCTACCTTACACAATCTCTTCATTCTCAACTCTCCACCCAAAATATCAATTTAAATTACATTAAATAGGTAAAATAAAACCCCACCCTGCCGATGCAGTCCAATTAGTAACCTGCACGACTCATGCAGGTGGGTCCTCTGTTTGATACCTCTGCGCTTCCAACTTCCGTGTATACCCGGGAGGCCTGCTGCTCAGTATCAAAACTTTCCGAAGTCCCGTACTAAAAATGTGGGTTAAAAAAGGACTGCTGTCGAACAGGGCAGGATCTTACCGAAATAAAATGCTTTGCTTCCGATAACGAAGCTGCGCTGTTTATTCTTATTTTATGCCATCGGCCGGAGAATTACTCCTCCTCTGCCTCGGCGCGTTCCATAACGATGTTGAACACTGCATCTGCGATCTCGTCATCCTCGACCGCCTCGAGCAGCTCTTCGCCGTTCTCCTCAACGATCTGCATGATAACGACCTCTGCATCCTCCTCGATGGAGATCTCTGCAGGGATAAACGCCAGATAGGTCACGCCATTATATTCCACGGTGTCGATATGCTCAAACTCGACCTCGTTGCCGTCCTCGTCGATCAGGGTTACAAAATCATTGCCGTATTCCTCGCTCATGGGTCCGGCACCTCCTTAAATTCATAGTAAAGGGGAGCAATCAGGTGTTTCCTGTCCCTTGTATTAAGCATAACAAATTATGACGTATTTGTAAAGCCTTATGTTGTGCATTCAGCACTACGCTTTACACGATCATAGTATGTCTGTTGCTGTAATAATCATACCAGTTAAAAAACATGAAATAAAGCCTTGACTTTGCAAATTAATTCTGGTATAGTAGTTGAGGTAACAAGGAAGAAGGCATGTCCTCACCCGCAGCGAAGCAAACGGGTCAATAAAGCACAGAAGCCGCTTTGCGCGCTCTGCGATTTTATTTGGAGGACGGTCTGAATGATCAGTCCTTTTTCTTTTTGTCTTAAACCGATTTCGTTTGGAGGTGCTTACCAATCAGCAGCATGGAACATCAAATCAATGAAGAGATCCGCGACAAGGAAGTTCGTCTGATCGGTGACGACGGCGAACAGCTCGGCATTCTGCCTATTCAGCAGGCACAGGATATCGCCGTAGAAAAGGGCATGGATCTGGTCAAAATCGCGCCGCAGGCTAAGCCGCCTGTCTGCAAGATCATGGATTACGGTAAATTCCGCTTCGAGCAGGCAAAGCGCGAGAAGGAAGCGCGAAAGAATCAGCGTGTCGTGGAGATCAAAGAGATTCGCCTGACGCCTAATATCGACATCGGCGACCTGAACACCAAGGTAAAGAACGCTTGCCGCTTCCTGCAGGACGGCAACAAGGTCAAGGTTTCGGTTCGCTTCCGTGGCCGTGAGGTCACGCACGCGTCGCTTGGTCAGGATCTGCTCCATCGCTTCGCGGAGCTGTGCTCGGAGTGCAGCACGGTAGAAAAGCAGCCCAAGCTCGAAGGCCGCCAGATGCTGATGTTTCTGGCGCCCGCAAAGGACAAGTAAAACCAACGCGCAGATATAGCGCAAATTCAGAGAGGAGCAAAACCTTATGCCTAAGATCAAAACGCACAGCGGTGCAAAAAAGAGATTTTCCGTTACCAAGAACGGTAAGTTCAAGCGCGGTCACGTTGGCAAGCGCCACCTGCTCAACGGCCATGGCAAGACCACTAAGCTGAAGCGCCACCTCCGCAAGGAAGGCTTCGCAGATTCTACCAACGTAGCACAGCTGAAGCGTCTGCTGCCGTACAAGTAAGTTAGAAAACAACATCTTTCATATAGGAGGCAAACACAATGGCAAGAGTTAAGGGCGCAATGATGACCCGTAAAAGAAGAAAGAAGATCCTGAAGCGTGCTAAGGGTTACTGGGGTTCCAAGTCTACCCACTACCGTGTAGCCAACCAGGCTGTAATGAAGAGCCTGAAGTACGCTTACATCGGCCGTAAGCACAAGAAGCGTGACTTCCGTCGTCTGTGGATCACCCGCATCTCTGCAGCTTGCAAGACCTGCGATATCAACTACAGCCGTTTCATGAACGGTCTGAAGAAGGCTGGTATCGACCTGAACCGCAAGATGCTGGCTGACCTGGCTGTAAACGACCAGGCTGCATTCGCTGCACTGGCTGAGAAGGCTAAGGCTGCACTTTAATTGCATAACAAAAACGAGTCTGTGAAAGCAGGCTCGTTTTTTGCATTCAGCGTTCCGCTCGGGACGCTGTTTTCATATTCCGCGTTCCTCTGCCCTATACTGTGATGGTAAGGAGTGTGATGAAATGGGTCCGTCCATTTACTTAGGGGTACAAGGCTACGGCTGCGCCTGTGCCGAGGATAAAGATCGGTTTGCGCATCGGTTTCGGCAGGCCGACAGCGTATGCTGCTATGCCGTGTGCGATAAAGGCCGATACGCCATCCAAAATCGCCTGCAGGAAGGTCATGCGTATCATTTGACCATCCGGCAGGGAACGGTAATACAGGCCATTCTCAGCCGTCCGGACGCACAAGGCGTAATCCATGCCGTCAGCGGCAATTCCATCACAGTAGACGGCATGCACCTTCCCTGCCGCGCTGTGTTTGAAATCCGCACACGAGCCGGCGGCGCTGTCGTTCTGCCGTGCTTTCTCACTGGCCGGATCGTCGGAAGTTATGCACAGGTGTTCGGCGGTGCTGCGTATATCCGGCCTGCTCCGCGGATGTACCATCCGCCGGTTCACGGCATTCCCGGTCGGCGCACGATGCAGAACCTGCTCCGAACCGCCTTGATGCCCGTCGGCACCGCGCTGTACGTCTACGGCGGCGGCTGGAACTGGCAGGATACCGGCTCCGGCAATACCGCCATGCACATTGGCCTGCCGCAAAGCTGGATTGACTTCTTCGACTGTCAGAACGCCTGCTATACCTACCGCAGTGACAGCAATCCCGCGCACAGCTACTACCCGACCGGCGGCTGGAACCAGTACGGCTATGCCGGTCTGGATTGCTCGGGCTATCTCGGCTGGACGCTGTACAATACCCTACATACCGAGAGTGCGTCTGTCTCCGACTGTGACGGCTATGTCACGCCCGCCGCCGAGTTTGCCCATACGCTTGCCCAAAGAGCCTGGGGTACCCTTTCCCGTCAGGACTGCGGCAACGGCCTGCAGGAGCCGTCCTCGCTCCATCCCGGCGATATCTTCAGCATGGACGGTCATATGTGGCTGTGCATCGGTCCCTGCCGAGACGGCAGCATTGTCATCGCGCACTCTACGCCCTCGCCCAGTAAAACCGATTGTAAAGGCGGCGGCGTGCAGCTCAGCGCGCTCAATCCCGCGAGTGATGCGGATAAGAACTGTCAGGCGTATCGGCTTGCAGAACGCTTTATGCAGCGGTATCCGCGCTGGAGTGCAAGGTATCAGGTGCATCTGCTGCCCTATTCGGTTTATGGGAAGCTGTCGGAGAATCCGCATACAGGGTTGTTCCGGTGGAATGATTTTCTCTCAGATAAAGAAGGTGTTCGGGAACAGTTTGCGGAGGAGATTCTGCAAATTGAGAATTGAAAATGGGGAATTACGCGACGGTATCATTTTTCATTTGTTCATTATCAAAGGATAGAAACCTTGGTGTCTATCCTTTTGGTTTCCCAGCTAAGAGTTAGCACCCGCTCCGGCTTCTTTAGCAACCAACAAAAAACAAAAATCCACTTGCTTTCGCAAGTGGACTAACTGGAGCGGCTGACGAGGCTCGAACTCGCTACCTCCACCTTGGCAAGGTGGCGCTCTACCAGATGAGCTACAGCCGCATATGTGATTTTGAGAAGAAAAGGTGGAGCGGCT
>NZ_QUMC01000050.1:0-11404 GCF_003481925.1 Butyricicoccus sp. OF10-2
CTGTCGAAAAACTAACGTTTTCCGAGCAGCCTCTCGATCGAAACCACGCTTTCGATCGAATTCCGAAGAAAAAACGCGCCTTGCAGGCACATTTTTTCTTCCCTTGTATAAATTCCGAGATACATGCTCTCGGAATTTATGAATTTGCTCCGCAAATTCTATTTTATTCGTGCTGCCGCACGAAGCATAAGAGTCGAAATGCTGCTTTTTTGACAGACTGAGAGGACTGCGTTTGCAGTCCTCTTTGCTTTACTCTGCGCTCGAAAGCATGAGCTTGATTCGATTTTCCTGGTTAATTTTCGACGCGCCCGGGTCGTAATCCACCGCGACGATATTCGCCTGCGGGTACACCTCGCGGATCTTTCGTATCATGCCCTTGCCTGCGATGTGGTTCGGCAGGCAGCCGAACGGCTGGGTGCAGACGATGTTGGTCACGCCTTCGCTGATCAGCTCGACCATTTCGGCGGGGAGCAGCCAGCCTTCGCCCATCTTGACACCCTGACCGATAATGGCGTGCGACTTTTTGCGTACCTCGTCAAACGGCATCGGCGGACGGAAATGACCGTCCTTTTTCATCATTTTGATGATATCGGCCTGCTTGCCGAGCACAAACTGGTACACCATCTTGTAGACGGCGGCGGTTTTGCCGTTGCGGCCGTACAGCTCGTGGTCGATGACCGAGTTGTAGATGCAGTACAGGCAGAAGTCCATCAGACCGGGCAGCACCGGCTCGCAGCCTTCGCTGAGCAGGAATTCTTCCAGACGGTTGTTGCCGAGCGGCGAGAACTTGACGTAGATCTCACCGACAATGCCGACCAGCTTTTTCTTCTGCGTTTTATCCAGCTTCAGCTTGCCGAATACGGTCAGCACGAACTGGAACAGGTGCTTTACCTCGCCGTAGCGCACCATGCGCTCGCCGGTGAAGCGTTTGATGACCGCGTCCATGCAGATGTCAATCGCCTTGTCAGTCGAGCCGGGCACGATCTCGTACGGACGGCATTGGTTGGCGACCATCATAATCAGATCACCGATCAAAAGTGCATACGCCACCTGCACGAGCATGGTCTTGGTCAGCTTGAAGCCGGGGTTGCTCTCCAGACCGGAAAAGTTCAGCGAAATGACCGGAATAAAGCCGTAGCCGTTCTTTTCCAGCGCCTTGCGGAGCAGGTGGATATAGTTGGACGCACGGCAGCCGCCGCCGGTCTGCGGCAGGATGAGTGCGATCTTGTGAATGTCGTACCTGCCGGATTCGATCGCGTCCATCAGCTGACCGATGACCAGCAGGGCGGGGTAGCAGGTGTCGTTGTGGACGTTGCGCAGACCCTGCTCCGCGATGTTCGGACCCTCGGTGTGCAGCAGCTCCATGTCGTAGCCGTAGTTTTTCATCAGGCGGCAGATGAGTCCAAGCTGCACGGGCAGCATGTTCGGCACCAGAATCTTATAGGTTTTTCGCATTTCCTCCGTGAACTGCGGGTAGGAATATGCGGGCGTTGCCTCAGGCGTTTTGCTGTTCTGCAAGCTTGCGTCCCTCCTCTACGGCGGCCAGCATGCTGCGGATACGGATTTTCGCCGCACCGAGGTTGCTGATCTCGTCGATTTTCAGCTGTGTGTAAATTTTGCCGCCGTTTTCGCAGATGGCGCGCATCTCATCGGTCGTGATGGCGTCAATGCCGCAGCCGAAGGATACCAGCTGGATGAGCTGGGCGTTCTCCTTCTGGGTGACGTACTTCGCCGCGCCGTACATGCGCGAGTGGTACGTCCACTGGTTGAGCACATGCACCTCGGGTGCATCGGTCAGCTGCCAGACCGCATCCTCGGACACGATGACGAGCCCGAACGACGCGATCAGCTGGTCGATGCCGTGGTTGATCTCCGGGTCAACGTGGTACGGACGGCCTGCAATAACGGCAACGTCAAGGTCGTGCTCGTCCGCATAGCGGATGGCGCGCTGACCCTCGATGCGAACGTCGATGTAGTATTCGTCCTGCGCCATGTATGCGTCCTCGACAGCGGCGATGACCTGCTTTTTCTTGATCTGCGGGTACTTGCCGCAGAAATACTTAACGGCGTGCTTCGTGAAGTGCTTTTTGTCCGCGAGTTCAAAGTACGGCATCATAAAGTCGAAGTCCGCGAGTGCGGAGACGTTCGCCTTCAAAAGCTCCGGATAGTAGGCAACGACCGGACAGTTATAGTGGTTGGTCGCGCGTTCCTCATCGAGGTTGTAGGTCATGCACGGATAGAAGATCGCGTCCACGCCCTTTTCAAGCAGGTTCTCGATGTGGCCGTGCATCAGCTTTGCCGGATAGCAAACCGTATCGGATGGGATGGAATGCTGTCCCTGCATGTACATATCGCGGGTGGAAACGTCGCTGAGGACGGTCTCGAAGCCGAGTTTACGCAGGAATGCCGTCCAGAACGGCAGCAGCTCGAAGTTGTTGAGACCAAACGGCAGACCGATTTTTGCAATCGGGTTTGCAATGCCGGACGGCTTGCCGTAGCTTTTCAGCTTTTCCAGCTTCCATTTATAAAGGTTGGGCAGGTCGGCCTTTTTCGTGCCGCCGAGCGGACGCTCGCAGCGGTTGCCCGAAATGAAGCGGCGGCCGCCGCCGAAGTCGTTAATCGTCAGATTGCAGTGGTTCTCGCACAGACCGCAGCGCGTGGAGCGCACATTGTGCTCGAAGCCTGCGAGGATATCCGTGCCGATGAGCGTGGTGGTGTCCCTGCGGTTGTCCTTGGCGTGCAGTGCTGCACCGTATGCGCCCATCAGGCCGGAGATTGCCGGACGGGTCACGTCGCGGCCGATCTCCTGCTCGAACGAGCGCAGGATGGCGTCATTGAGGAACGTGCCGCCCTGTACAACGATGTGCTGACCGAGGTCGTCCGGCGAGTGGGCGCGGATAACCTTGTACAGCGCGTTCTTGACAACGGATACTGACAGACCGGCGGAGATCGCATCAATGCCCGCGCCGTCCTTCTGCGCCTGCTTGACCGAGGAGTTCATGAACACCGTGCAGCGCGAACCGAGGTCGATGGGGTGCTTGGCGAACAGACCCAGCTTGCAGAATTCCTCGATGGAGTAGCCCATCGAGCGGGCGAACGTCTCGATGAACGAGCCGCAGCCGGACGAGCACGCCTCGTTGAGCGAAATATTGTCGATGCACTTGTTGCGGATTTTGAAGCACTTGATGTCCTGACCGCCGATGTCGATGATGAAATCAACATCCGGGCAGAAATGGCGCGCCGCGCGGAAGTGCGCGACCGTCTCGACCAGACCGAAATCCACGCCGAAGGCATTCTGGATGAGCGCTTCGCCGTAGCCGGTGACCGCCGAGGACACGATATGTACGCGGTCGCCGCACAGCTCGTACAGGCGGGTGAGCTGCTCGCGGATAACGTCCGCCGGATTGCCCTTGTTGGACTGGTAGTGGTGGAACAAAATCTGGTCGTCCGCACCGATGAGCACCAGTTTGGTGGTGGTGGAGCCGCAGTCGATGCCGAGATATGCGTCGCCCTCGTACATGGTGACGTTCTGCGTCATAACATCGTGCATGGCGTGACGGTTCTTGAATTCCTCGTACTGCTGCTCATCCTCGAACAGCGGCGGCAGGTAGTTGGCAACGACCGGAGCGTCTGCCGCCTTTTCGAGCGCCGCGAGCAGCGAATCGACCGTGTAGGTCTTCTGCGTGCCGCCTGCGTACTCCGCTGCGCCCGCCGCGATGGCATACGGCGCGAGAGCCGGGAAGTGCGCGTGCGCGTCGTCCAGCTTCAGCGTCTCCTGAAAGCGCTTCTGCAGCCCCTTGAAGAAGAACAGCGGGCCGCCGAGGAACAGCACATCGCCCTTGACCTCGCGGCCCTGCGCCAGACCGGCAATGGTCTGGTTGACGACCGCCTGAAAGATGGACGCGGCAACGTCCTCCTTGCGCGCGCCCTCGTTGAGCAGCGGCTGAATATCCGACTTGGCGAATACGCCGCAGCGGGACGCGATGGTGTAGATGCGCTCCGCGCCCTGTGCGAGTTCATCGAGCTCGGACGGCGTAACGTCCAGCAGGACCGCCATCTGGTCGATGAACGCGCCGGTGCCGCCCGCGCAGGAGCCGTTCATGCGCTCCTCCAGCTGACCGGTGAGGAATACGATCTTCGCGTCCTCGCCGCCCAGTTCGATAACAACATCGGCCTGCGGAACGTGCACGCCTACCGCCTTGCGGGTGGCGAACACCTCCTGTACAAAATCAATATCTGCGGCTTTCGCTACGCCTAAACCGGCCGAGCCGGTGATCGAACAGCGGAGGGGCGTGTCCGTGCCGATGAGCTCGCGCGCCGCGCGCACCAGTTCGACCGCCTTTTCACGCACCTTGGAAAAATGCCGTTCGTAGTGCTTGTGGATAATCTCTCCATCGCGGACAACGACGATCTTGACGGTCGTTGAGCCGATGTCGATTCCAACATTTACATTCATAATACCCTTGATCTCTCCCATAACAAAACAGAGCGCCGTTCAGGCAATAATAAGGTATCGCCCTGGCGCAAAGTGAATGCGGGTAAGTGCTGCCGTGCGTCAGCCTGAGAGGGCCGTATGATGTGATAAATATGCAGGGCAAATTCTTACCTCTATTACTATAACGGTGCAAGCGGAAAATGTCAATGCGGCGATTTTCTCCTTGGATGCCGAAAATACCCCTTGACAAAGCCGGAATTTTTATATAAAATATACGGCGTAAGTGAATACATGTCCTTATCGAGAGCGGTGGAGGGAACGGCCCTGTGAAACCCGGCAACCTGCGTTGTTTTGCAACGTAAGGTGCCAAATCCGGCGTAAGAATACGAAAGATGAGGGAGCAAAACGAACTTTTCGCTCCCGCTGAGGAGCGTTTTTTAATGCTCTGAAAATGAACTGGAGAAAGGAACTGATACTTAATGGCACATCATTTTTTCACCTCGGAATCGGTTACGGAAGGCCATCCCGATAAAATCTGCGACCAGATCTCGGACGCGATCCTTAACGAGATTTTAACGCAGGATCCGTATGCCCGCGTAGCCTGTGAGACCACCTGCACCACCGGTATGGTTCAGGTAATGGGCGAGATTTCCACTTCCTGCTATGTGGATATCCCGAAGGTTGTCCGCGACACGGTTCGTGAGATCGGCTACGACCGCGCGAAGTACGGCTTTGACTGCGACACCTGCGCTGTCCTGACTGCGATCGACGAGCAGTCCGCCGACATTGCACTCGGCGTTGACAACTCCCTCGAGCGCAAGGAGGGCGCCGCTGAGGCCGACCTCGCCATCGGCGCAGGCGATCAGGGCATGATGTTCGGCTATGCGTGCGATGAGACCAAGGAGCTTATGCCGATGCCGATCTCTCTGGCGCACAAGCTGGCAAAGCGTCTGACCGAGGTACGCAAGAACGGTATGTTCGACTACCTCCGTCCGGACGGCAAGAGCCAGGTTACCGTGGAGTATGACGAGGACAATCAGCCTGTCCGTGTGGATACGGTTGTTATTTCCACCCAGCACAGCCCGGAGGTGTCCCTCGCGCAGATTCGCGAGGACATGATCGAGCAGGTGGTAAAGAAGGTCATTCCGTCCCATCTGCTGGATGAGAATACCAAGTATTTCATCAACCCGACCGGCCGTTTCGTCATCGGCGGCCCGCACGGCGACTCCGGTCTGACCGGCCGTAAGATCATCGTGGACACCTACGGCGGCATCGGCCGTCACGGCGGCGGCGCGTTCTCCGGCAAGGACCCGACCAAGGTGGACCGCTCGGGCGCGTATGCGGCTCGCTGGGTTGCGAAGAACATTGTTGCGGCAGGTCTGGCAAAGCGCTGCGAGATTCAGCTGGCGTATGCCATCGGCGTTGCCGAGCCGGTTTCCATCATGGTAGAGACCTTCGGCACCGGCGTTGTTGGCGACGATGTGCTTGAGAAGGCCGTAGAGAAGGTGTTCGACCTGCGTCCGGCGGCGATCATCGAGCAGCTTGACCTGCGCAAGCCGATCTACAAGCAGCTGGCAGCCTACGGCCACATGGGCCGCGAGGAGCTTGGCGTCAAGTGGGAGAATACCGATAAGGTTGAGGCGCTGAAGGCAGCGGTAAACGGTTAATTTGCGCTGAAATTGCATAGAGAAAGGCTCTGGAGCATATCCGGAGCCTTTTTTGTATCTCAAAATTTCGCGGCAGGGATTGACCGGGGCACGCGAACTGCGTAAGCGTGTTCGTCCTTTCCGGGCGGGAAGTTTTTCGCTGAGATTCAGCGGGGGATTCGCCGCCTGCGGACGGCGGGAACGTGCCGCGCCCCGCGGCGGGGATGACGCCGTACCCACGGCGGTGGGCAAAAAGGAAGGACAACCTGCGGTTTTCCTTCCTCTTTGAACTCCTACCTTTCCCTTGCTTCCTAATCTGGTGCAGACTTCCTATATGTGACCGCTTCGAAATAGGGGAACGGCAGAGGATTTTTTCTACCGTGTCTTTCGCAACCTGTTCGCAGGGTCAGATACCGTTCTGCTACACATGTGATTAAATCAACGCAGGCGCGGCATGACAGTGCCGCGCAATCCGTGAGCGCGTTGTCATAGACAGCACCTGCGAGGATAAATTGTACCAAACGCCTAATCCGCAGGTGCCGTGCGGTATAACGTGCAAAAAAAATTGGGCGGCACTGTTATGCCGCCCACTGCGCAGATGAAACCGTCTGTGTAGCAGTACGCTGTCTGTGAACTGCGAAAAGGCGGAGAAAGACATGCTGTGGTAACCCGACTGCCGTTCCCCTTATTTCGAAGCGGTCACATGTCGGCAATCTGCGCCAGACTATCCAAGGGAAAGGGGTGATTCACAAGAGGGTGGAAACCGCAGGTGTCTACCCTCTTGTGCGCCCGCGCGGCGTCAGCGCACGTTCCCGCGCTCCACAGAGCGCAACTCCCCGCTGAATCTCAGCGAAAAAGACTGCCGCCCGGATAGGGTGAACCGCGTGCGCGGTTCAAGTACCCCGCTGGGGCGGTGCTGAAAAAGGCTGCCGCCCGTCAGGGGCGAACACGCTTGCGCAGTTCGTGTACCCCGCTCAGCCGGTGCTGAAAAAGGCTGCCTCCCGGATAGGGCGTAGCGCTACGCGCCTCGTGTACCCCGCACAGCCGATGCAGGGAAATTGGCTCACATATCTCGCGTGATCTGCCGAAACCGCAGCAAAAACAGCGTTGTCGTTGTAGCCGCGGCTAATAAATCCGCGACCGGCTCCGCGAGGAACACGGCGAACAGCTTATCCGCGAAAAAGTGCGGCAGGATTAAAATAAACGGTATCAGCAGGAAAACCTTGCGCTCGAGCGCGAGAAAAAGCGAGATACGCGCCTCGCCGAGCGCCACAAACGACTGCTGGAATCCGGTCTGGAACGCATTGGTAAATCCGAGCGCAAAGTACACGCGCAGCGCCCAGACGGTGCGTTCGACCAGCTCCTCATCCGAGGTGAACAGGTGCACGACCGTGTGCGGGAACAGCTGCACAGCTGCCCAGATCGAGAACGCGAACACGAACGCCGCCGCGAGATTCAGCTGCACGACGCGCTTCATGCGGTCGGGCCGCTTCGCGCCGCAGGCGTAGCTGAGGATGGGCTGCGCACCCTGCGCCAGACCGGTCAGCGGCAGCTGCACCATCTGTGCCACCGAGGTCAGGATGGTCATTGCGCCGACCGCCGCATCGCCGCCGTACTTTTGCAGCGATACGTTGAACGCAATGGTGAGCAGGCTTTCTGTTGACTGCATGACAAACGGAGATGCACCCAGACCGACCGCGGACGCCAGAACCGGTCGGTCGATGCGGAAATACGCGCGTTTTAAGCGCAGAACCGTCTGCTTTCCGGTCAGAAACCGCAGAACCCATGCCGCAGACACCGCCTGCGAAATAATCGTCGCTACAGCCGCGCCGCGCACGCCCATTTTCAGCACGAAGATGAACAGCGGGTCAAGCGCGGTGTTGAGCACCGCGCCGATAACGACCGTTTTCATCGCCACCGAGGAACGGCCCTGCGCGGTGATGAAGCCGTTGAGACCCAATGACGTCATCACGAAAACCGTGCCGAGAACGTAGAGGTTGAGGTACTGCATCGCATACGGCAGGGTGTCGGCAGATGCACCGAACAGTTTCAGTAATGGCGCCTGAAACAGCAGGAAAAGTGCTGTCAGCACGAGTGCAAGCGCCCAGAGCGCCGCCGTACACGTTCCGAGGATGCGTTCTGCGCGGTCGTGCTCCTTTGCGCCGAGCGCGATAGACGCCCGCGGTGCGCCGCCCATGCCGATCAGCGCCGCGAATGCGGAAATGAGCGTGATGACAGGGAAGGTGACGCCCATGCCGGTCAGCGCCAGCTTGCCCTCGAGCGGGATGCGTCCGATGTAAATGCGGTCCACGATGCTGTACAGCAGGTTGACAACCTGTGCCGTGATGGTCGGCAATGCCAGCCGAAACAGCAGCGGCCCTACGGGTGCTGTGCCGAGGGCCGCTGTCTGCTGATTCTGTTGTTCACTCATGCCTTGCTGTCCTCACGGATGAGCACGCGGATGGCCTCGACCGCCGCCTTTACGCCGCGCTCGGTGGCGTCAGGCGGGATGGCGGGAGCATCATCGTTGTCCGCGTTCCACAGCACGTTGAGCACCGCGCCGCACCGCACATGGAGCACCTGCGCGACGATCATGAGCGCGGCTGTCTCCATCTCGCTGGTGAGCGCACCTGCCGCCTTCCATGCCTTCCACTTGGCGGTCAGCTCGTCCGCGATGGGCATTTGAGCGGGACGGATCTCGCCGTAAAAGCTGTCCTTGGACTGGATTACGCCCGTGTGATACGGGAAGCCGAGCGCCTGCGCCGCCTCGTGCAGCGCGGAAACAACGGAAAAATCCGCGACTGCCGGGAACTCGATGGGGAGGTACTCGCGGCTCGTGCCCTCCTGCCGGATGGCGCCGGTGGCGATAACGATATCGCCGCCCTTTACCTTGTCCACAATGCCGCCGGACGTGCCGACACGGATGAACGTGTCCGCGCCGCACTCGACCAGCTCCTCCATGGCGATGGCAGCCGACGGGCCGCCGATGCCGGTCGAGCATACCGCAACCGGAACGCCGTCCAGAGAGCCTGTCCACAGCGTGTACTCGCGGTTGTGGGCGATCTGCTTCGGGTCATCGAAATACTGCGCGATCTTCTCGCACCGCGCCGGGTCACCGGGCAGAATGACGTACCGCCCGATATCGCCCTTGGTGATTTGAATGTGCATTTGCTTGCCGTCGATCAACATACGATTTCACCCTCCCGTTCTACGGTTCTGATGTTTTTCTCCGCCTTGCTGCGCGGCAGCATGACCTCATGGCCGCAGCCGAGGCATTTCAGCTTGAAATCCATACCGATACGCAGCACCTGCCACTGCTTGCTGCCGCACGGGTGCTGTTTTTTCATGGTAAGAATGTCGTTTACCTGTATATCCATTGGAATCACTTCCTTTGTTGGGGACAATACCGCTATGCGGTGTTGCCCCTATTTATCCATAGTGTATATGTAAGACTGTTCAGATTCGCTCTAAAAGGCACACGCAGTGCGCGGCAATGCCTTGTTTGGAGCCGGTAAAGCCCAGCCCCTCCTCGGTGGTCGCCTTGACCGAAACCTGCTCGACCGCGCAGCCGATGGCGGCGGCAAGGTTCTCGCGCATCTGCAGAATGTGCGGCGCGAGCTTGGGCGCTGTGCGAGTACGGTCGCATCCAAATTGCCGAGCTGCCAGCCGCTTTCGCGCACGAGCGCGGCAACGTGACGCAGCAGCGCGATGCTGTCCGCGCCCTTGTAGCGCGGGTCGGTATCCGGAAAATGCTTGCCGATGTCACCGAGCGCGAGCGCACCGAGCAGGGAATCCATGACGGCATGCGTGAGCACATCTGCGTCCGAGTGACCGTCCAGACCAAGCTCAAACGGAATGTTCACACCGCCGATGATGCACGGTCTGCCGGAGACCAGTCTGTGTACGTCGTAACCGTGTCCGATGCGCATATTACTTGTCCTCCCTTGTGAGGAGCGCTTCTGCAACGAGAATGTCCTCCGGCGTGGTGATTTTAATGTTCTGGTAGCTGCCGTGGGTTGCCTTGACGATGGTGCCGAGCGACTCGACAGCCGCGCAGTCATCGGTGAAGCTGTAGCCGCGCTCGGCAGCCGAGGTGAGCGCACGGCGGAGCAGGTCCTTGCGGAATACCTGCGGGGTCTGCACCGCGGCAAGCGTGTCGCGGGCGACATCGGCGGCGATATTTCCATCCTTGATGCGTTTGATGCTGTCCTTGACCGGAACGACCGGCGCGGCAGCGCCGTACTCGGCGGCGGTGGTAACCGCCTCGGTGATAACGGCCTCGGAGACGAGCGGGCGGGCGCCGTCGTGTACGGCAACGAGCACGGCGTTTTCCGGTGCGGCCGTGATGCCCGCGAGAACGGATTCCGTGCGGGTCTCGCCGCCGCGCGTCACCGTGCACAGCTTGTCAATGGAGAAGCTTTCGCCAGCTCGGTGTAGGGCATGATGTCCTGCTCGCGGCAGACGAGCACGATATCGCGGATGGCGGCGCATTTCTGGAAGGCGGAAAGCGTGCGTGCGAGGACGGGTACGCCGTCAATCTCGAGCAGCAGCTTGTTTTCGCCGCCCATACGGCGGGAGGAGCCTGCCGCTACGATAACAGCGCATACGGCGGGGAGATCAGTTTTTTTTCTGCGTTTTCCCAGCATAATTATTCGGTCCTTTCTATCAAAAGGCTTTGCCGAACAGCAAAGCCTTACAGTTGGTTTGAGCAGCAACAGCACAGGCTGTTTGTATGCATCTATTTTACACGCTTTCGGCAGCTTTTACAAGAGGAACGCGGGTGGGAGAGGGTAACATTGTTGTCGGTGCAGCCGATTTTAGGTGTTGCGCGGCACTGTTATGCCGCGCCTGCGCAGACTAAACCGCCTGTGTAGCAGTCAAGTAGCCGAAATGCGGAAAGGTGTTATACCGCGCGGAAGAAAAAATCCTCTGCCGTTCTCCTTTTCCGTGCTTACGCAGTCTACCATCTGCGCCCAAGGTAGGCTTACAAGGGAAAAGGGTGTTCAAAGAGGGTAGAAACCGCAGGTGTCTACCCTTTTTGCCCCCTGCCGTGGATACGGCAATTTCGTACCGCGATTGCCGCACTGACAAACGCCATCCACCCGCCGCCGCCTGCTCTCCACAGGAGGACACCGCCCGCAAGGAGAACGAGAACGGACACGCCCGCAATCCCGTTCAGCAGGCGCGTAAACCGCCCGTCCGCGAGGTGCCGGAGCGCCATGCCGCCGTCGAGCGGGGGCACGGGCAGCAGGTTGAATAGCCCGAGCAGCGCACTCGCGCGGCAAGCCGGTACGCGCCGAGCGGGTTCGCCAGTGCGGTGAGC
>NZ_QUMC01000051.1:0-11012 GCF_003481925.1 Butyricicoccus sp. OF10-2
TGAATTGCGGCAACGCCGCAATTCACCTTGCCGCACCCTACGGAAAACCCGCTCTATTATATTTCTCGAAATGAAAAAATGGAGAATGGCTGACCGTTACATCAATTCTCCATTCTCCATTTTCAATCCTCAATTATTTACCAGCCGAACGAACCAAACGGACTGGAGAACCGATAGCTGCCGTAGCCGTCATTCTGCTGCGAATTATCGCTCTGGCTGCTCTGGCGCTGCTGGGTCTGGGCATTCGGGTCATCGCCCTCGAGGTCGTGCGAATCGGTCAGCGTGATGGTGATATTGAGCGTCTTGCCGGTCGAAATACGGTATACGCTCAGCGTCAGCTTGTCGCCGGCCTTCTTATCCTGCTTGAGTTCGTTTACCTTATCCATGTCCGGGGTCGGGGTACCGTCAACGGCGGTGATGACATCGCCAACCTGCAGACCCTCACCGGCTGCCTTTGCGCGGGAATCAATGGAATATACCTGCACGCCGGACACCTTGCCGTCCGCGGACTCGACGTTCTGGCCGGTGATGCCGATGGACGGACGGCCGGAAACGTAACCGTTCTGAATCAGCTCATCAACAATATCCTTGGCGGTGTTGATCGGGATGGCAAAGCCCATGCCCTCAACGGTGGCGCTGCCGAACGCATTGCCAGACAGCTTAGCGGACGTGATGCCGACCACCTGACCGTACTTGTTGATGAGTGCGCCGCCGGAGTTGCCGTTGTTGATGGAAGCATCGGTCTGAATCAGCGTCATAACACGGTCATTGACGGTCAGATCGCGGTTGATAGCGGAAATACGGCCGCCGGTGATGGTGTTCGCAAACTGTACGCCGCCGGGAGAACCGATCGCGTAGGCATACTCGCCCGGCTCCAGCTCATCCGAGTCACCGAACTCTGCGGCGGTCAGGTCGCTTGTCGGCGTTACCTTGATGACCGCAAGGTCGGTCTGCTCATCCGTGCCGATGATCTCGGCATCGAGAGAGGTGTCGTCGCTCAGCTGTACGGAAACCGACTGCGCGCCGTCCACAACGTGGTTGTTGGTGATGATGTAGCCGTCCTTGCTCATGATGACGCCCGAGCCGCTGCCCGTGCCCTCAGAGGTGGTGGAGATAACCGATACGACCGACGGGTTGACCTTTTTGTAGATATCCTCACCGGCCATGCCGTCCGCGGTGTCGTAGTTGTCCGAGGAATTGCTCGAATCCGACTCCGGCTTGCTGTTGATCTGCAGTGTCGGCGCGGAATCCGAGGAATCGGAAGCCGTTGTGCCCGAATTGCTGTTTGCATTGCCGCCGAACGCCATATTGCCGACAACTGCGCCGCCTGCAAACAGCAGGCACGCAGCTGCTACACCGCACAGACCGAGCGCTAAGCCTCTGCTGTGCTTTTTATTCTTCGGGGTGTGCGGCTTCTGGCTCATCGGCGGAACCTCGCCGAAGCCGGTCTGCTGCTGCGCCTGATGGAACTCCGGATGCTGCACCGGCGTCTGGAACGGCGTGCGCGGCTCTTCTGCCTGCGGCTGCTCGCTCTGCGGTGCCTGTGCGGGCTGTTCCGCCTGCGGCTGCTGCATCGTCTGCTCGCTCTGCGGAGCCTGTGCGGGCTGTTCCGTCTGCGGCTGCTGCATCGGCTGCTCGCTCCGCGGAGCCTGTGCAGGCTGCTCGTTCTGCGGTGCGGTGTTCCGGGTTTCGGCGGCCGGCTGTTCGTTATTCTGATCGCTGCTGTTCAGCGGTGTTTTGTTGTTCATGTTGAAGTCGTCCATGATACTGACCTCCTGTTGTTATTCGCGGGAACATTCCGTTCCCTCTGTTGATGCTTCTATCATAGTTTCTCAATGTGGCAGTTTGTTGAAAACAATATGAATATTTTTTGAACACTGCCTGTCGCGAAACTACAGTTTCGCCGACAAGAGGAACGGACCGTGGGCCGTTCCAAAGTCGTACGAAAGTTCCTGTTCAGAAACTTTCTCCCTCCAGAAGTCCAAAAAGGGTGATACATGCTCCCCCTTTTTGAGCATTTGCAGAGCAAATGCTATTTCATGTGCGCTGCCGCGCGAAACGCTTCAATACAGCACATGCAGAAAAAGGACTTCCATGCACAGTGATAGCACATGGAAGCCACTTTTTACGCGTTATTCTGTCGGTTCTGCTCCGGTGCGAGCGGCAGGGTGAACTCAAACTCGGTTTCGCCGCCGCCCGAGCGAACGGAGATCTCACCGCCGTGCAGGTTGATGATGTTCTTCACAATATACAGGCCGAGACCTGCGCCGGTCTTATCCATCGAGCGCGAACGGTCGGTCTTGTAGAAGCGGTCGAACACATGCGGCAGATCCTCCGCCGAAATGCCGATACCGGTGTTGCTGATGGCGAACACGCACAGCTGTCCCTCCTGATGGACCTTCAGCCTCAGCGTACCGCCGTCCTCGATGAACTTTACCGCGTTATCGGTCAGGTTGTACACCGCTCGGTACAGGTGGTCGCGGTCACCCATGACGGTCAGCCGTTCCTCGAGATCGCACTGCACATCCAGCTTCTTTTTCTCAATCTTCTGCTCGAACGAGAGCAGGATCTGCGCCGTCATTTCGGTAAAGTCGAACGGCGCCGGACTGAGGATCAGCTCGCCGGACTGAATTTTTGCGGCATCCAGCATGCGGTTTACCATGCGGGACAGGCGTTTGGTCTCCTCCGCGATGATCTTCAGGTACTTGTCGCGCTGGTCAAGCGGAATCGTGCCGTCGATCATGCCGTCCACAAAGCCGCCGATGGTCGTCATCGGGGTCTTGAACTCGTGGCTGACGTTGGAAATAAAGCCGCGGGTCAGCTCCTCGAGCTGGTCAAGGTCGCGCGCCATGTTGTTGAACGAGACCGCCAGTTCGTCAATCTCGTAGCAGCGGTTGTCCTCGGGCACGCGCACGTCGAAGTTGCCGCCCGCAAATTCCTTGGCGGCGGCGGCAATCGTCTTGAGCGGACGCGTGACGTGCTGAGAGATTATGAACGAAATCACCAGCATGACCGCCAGTGTCACCAGCAGGATGAGCACGAGCGTCTGCGTCGAGTGACGCACCACGCCTGCCGAATTCGGATCCTGCGTGGAGACGAAGATCATCAAATCCGCATCGCCGTTATCATCCTTGACACAGGTGCCCACCGTGTAAAACGAGGACTCACTCAGCACGCCAAGTGACCCGACAGACGCATAACTGCCGTTTTTGTGCATCTCCGCAACCACTTCGTTTGAGATATGATAGCCGGGCAGCGTGTAGGTCGTGCCGTCCGGCTTGGCGCCCATTTCAATGTTGCCGTCCGCGTCCGTGATGAGCACGGTCAGCTCATCCTCCTTCGCCACGCGCGCGATAGACAGCACGTAAATCTGACGGATCACGTCAGAGTCCGTACCCTCAAGCAGCTTGCTCTGCTCGGCAAGGCTCTGCACGGTCGTGCGCAGCTCGGTCTGCTTGGCGTGCAGCGCGTAGCTGCTCATCTGGTAGCAGAATACCACGCCGGCCAGTGCAAACGCGCACACGATCAAAATCAGGTGGGCCACATAGTCCTTGAAGAAAAAACTGCGTCTGCCCATGGCTTACTCCTTGGTCTCAAACTTGTAGCCGACACCCCATACGGTTTTCAGCTCCCACTTGTCCGAGACGCCCTCCAGCTTTTCGCGCAGACGCTTGACGTGTACGTCAACCGTTCTCGTATCACCGAAATAGTCAAAGCCCCATACATCGTCGAGCAGCTGTGCGCGGGTGAACACGCGGTTCGGGCTGGAGGCGAGGAAGTACAGCAGCTCGATCTCCTTCGGCGGCGCATCCACGCGCTTGCCCTTGATGACCAGATCGTACGCCTGCTTGTCGATGACGAGATTGTCAAACGACAGCTTCTCGGGCGCATCATCCGGCGCCATGCGGCGGAATACCGCACGCACGCGCGCAATGACCTCCGGCATTTCGAGCGGCTTGACGATGTAGTCGTCCGCGCCCATCTCCAGACCGGAAACGCGGTCTGCGGTCTCGCCTTTGGCCGTCAGCATGATAATCGGCACATCGCTCTCCGCGCGGATCTCCCTGCAGACCGCCCAGCCGTCCATCACCGGCATCATCACATCGAGCAGCAGCATGTCCGGCTTGTCGGACTTCCACTTTTTGATGCCCTCCACGCCGTTTTCCGCCTCAAGCACCGTGTAGCCTTCGCGCTCCAGATACAGGCGCAGCAGCTCACGGATGTTGGCCTCGTCCTCTACGATCAATATCTTCTTGGGCATAGTTCTCCCCTGCTTTCCCAGTTTAATCTGATTCTATTATAGCGCGTTTTGAGGTGGAATGCATTAACATTTTGTAACAAGTTCCAGAAAACATATTTCAACTTTCACAGCATTATATGTGATTTATTTGTGCTAAATATCGCATTTTCAGAACTTTTTCTTGAATCTCCCGAACCAGCATTTTACATAGCTTCACGCAATTTCACGCATCTTGGTGCAAAATCGGTGCAAAATCGGTGCAACGTCCTTACCCGTTTACCGCCAGTGTTGCAGAACTATTAAATTCAAGAATCTGCCGCATCTGGTTGATAGCCTGCTCGTTATTCGCGTGCGCGTAATATTTCATGGTCGTAGTCGGGTTATCATGCCCCATCATCGCGGCTACATTGGCCGCAGACATTCCCCTGTTCAGTAAATTACTGCACAGTGTATGCCTAAAAGTATGCGGTGTGATGCGCGGTAATGGGTTATCAGGGTGTTTCCTGTTGTATTTATTTACCGCTCTCCGCATGATTGATTCTAAATCAGCAGCAATAACAGGTTTATCTCCCTTTGTCAGCATGAGAAAACCACAGTGTCCATCTATCATAGGTTCAACTGTTCCGCAGTTACGGTGTTCAATGATGTTGTGCAGACTGTTGCACACCGCATCACTCATAGCGATAACGCGATTGCCCGCAGCAGATTTAGGGTTTTTCATGTACTTGCTCCCATCTTTACGCCGCAGCAGTTGTTTGTTAATGGTAATCAGCCGATTCTCAAAGTCCAAATCAGCCTTGGTCAAACCACAAAATTCGCTGATACGAACGCCCGTTCCCAGTAATACAATGAACCAATCCAGATGCCGTGAATATGTGCTGTCATTGGTAATGAAGTCCAATAAGGCATTTACTTGTTCATTGGTCAGCGCATCACGTTTCGCCGTGTCATTTGTGAGTATGTCATTGAGCCGAAAATCAAACGGATTTTCACGAATCAGATGGTTTTTCAATGCCATTTTGAACGCTGGTTTTAATATTTTACTCATAGCTGAGATAGTGCTGTACGCTTTGCCGTTTTTACGCATCGCTTTGAACCACCGCCGCGCATCTATCTCTTTTACGTCACAGATACGACGATTTCCGAACTGTTCCCGTTTTACCATCTCCGCCCATGAAGTGTAGTTGATCTGCGTATTTTCGGTTTTATCGTCTTTCATCTCGATATACATTTCCAGCAGTTCATTCACTGTGATTTTCCCGCTAGAATAGCTGATACCGCTCTCAATCGAACGAATCAGTTCCGCCTTTTTCTTTCTCATGCCCTCTAAAGTCGGGTCTGTTACATAGGCGTATTGGTGGGTGTTCGGGTCAAGTTTCTTGAACTGATAGATACCATTCTTTTTCTGGCACTCTCCCTCTTTTAATACACGCCCTTTGTTGTCTTTTCGCTTTCCAGCCAATAATTAGATCTCCTTTCCTGCTGAAAAGCCCCAAATATGACAGCAACAGTATAGCATAGTTGGGGCTGGATTGCACGAACTTTTACATGGAATAATTATCACGAATGAACTTCTGGAGAGATTTGCGTTTGATAAGATGTTTTGTGCCGACACGGAACACCAGTTCAGGGTGTTCTTCAATAAGAGCACGAATCGAGTTTTGACCAATACCAGAGAACGCCGTAGCCTCTGGCACGTTCAGCAGTTCTTTCTCCCAGAGGGGAACATAGGTGTTATTCATGTAATCAGTGGTCATATGTTTTCCTTTCTTTTTCTTTGAGTGAGATATATCTACTCGCCCGCTCGTGTGCAGGCGGCAGACGTGAAAAGTGTAAATTGTGCCCGTACAGGCAATTATAAAATTAGGGTATAATCTAACTTGACTCTCTCAGGAGTCTGTTGTTCGGTAAATTTAGAGTTTAAATTGATATTTATTTTACCAACTGTAAAGATAGTCATTGACTTATACTTTACGTTATGCTATTCTAATCTCACAGGAGGTTGAGAATATGGCAAATATCGCGTATGTGAGAGTATCTACAGTAGAGCAGAACGATGAACGGCAGCGTGAAGCGTTAGCCGCTTACCAGATCGACAAGTGGTTCTGCGAGAAAGTGTCCGGCAAAGACACGAACAGGCCGCAGCTTCAAGCCATGCTGGAGTTTGTGCGCGAGGGTGATACCGTGTATGTTCACGATTTCAGCCGCCTGGCACGCTCTACCGCTGACCTGCTGAACATCGTTGACACTCTGGCCGCCAAGGGTGTGCATCTTGTCAGCCGCAAAGAAGCCGTAGACAGCAGTACACCAACGGGAAAGCTCATGCTGACTATGATAGGAGCTATCGCAGAGTTTGAACGCGCGAACCTGTTAGAGCGCCAGAGAGAGGGTATCGCCATCGCCAAGCGGGAGGCAAGTACAAGGGGCGCACACCTGTTACACCTGCCGACTTTGCCGCCCAGTATGCGAGATACCAGCGCCGCGAGATACCGTCTAAAGCTGAGTTGGCACGAGTGCTCAAAATCAGCCGTCCGACACTGGATAAGCTGATTAAGGAGCAGGGAGAGGGTTAACGCCCTCTCTTTCGCGCTGGAACGCCCTGTATTCGCGTTAGTTTTCACCCGCAATACCGTAGCGAAACGCGACAGTATTGCGGCTGGTGCGCTGTTGTTCAAAGGTCGCAGTTTCCGTACTCCCCTTAGTCCAGCCAGCGAGAGGATAGCTGATTGTGACACATCCTTAGTTACAGTCAGTGACAGAACACAGCTCAATTCCACAAATCACCAAATTCTGCGTACATTCGTTCTAATTTTTTCTTGTTCTGCTCTTGCGTTTCTTGGCTTATTCCAGCCAGAGCATCAGTGTTGCTTGTTTGGCTGGTGGTCTGATATGAACTATCAGCAATACCCGCTTGCACAGTTTGATTGCTGGTTTCTTGCGTGACATGGTATAATTCTGCCGTCAAGTGTTCACGCCGTTCTTCCTCCGAATACTGATTTCCCTTAATGCGATCCATTGCAGTTTCGACTTGTGCTATGCTGATATTCTCTAATTGCTTACTAACTGCATTACCTTTCATTTCTCGATCATCAACACGAATAGTTTGGGGTGTTGCCCTCACTATCTTAAACATCAACTGACATACTTCATCCACTAAAGATTCTTCATTTCTGGCCAGAAAATAAATTTTCGCATCTGAGGTCATTAAACCGTTATTAAAAGCCCGCTCGTTACCATTGACGGAGTAATTACTATTGTCAGTATTACTAATTTCAGTATTGCTACTATCAGTGTTACTGTTATCAGTCTTACTAATTTCAGTCTTATTACTCTGTCCGTTGGACTGCTCTGGAACTGTCCCCTTGACAGGTCTTGTCTGTCCGTCAGACGGTTCAGTGCTGTTCCCCCGACAGCTCTTTAGCTGTTCTTCCAACGGCTCTTGTCCGTCCTTTGAACGTGTTCTGTCCAGTCGTTTTGACGGTTCAGTTTCAAGCACATCATGCACATAGATTCGGTTGGGTTTGCCTAATCCCCGCCGAACCTTGCGAATCAATCCCATGTTGTCGAGGTCATTCACTAACTGGCCAGCTTTCTTTTC
This sequence comes from Butyricicoccus sp. OF10-2, assembly GCF_003481925.1. Lineage (NCBI taxonomy): Bacteria > Bacillati > Bacillota > Clostridia > Eubacteriales > Butyricicoccaceae > Butyricicoccus > Butyricicoccus sp. OF10-2. Next base: position 7,839 of record NZ_QUMC01000051.1, read on the forward strand.
ACCGCAGCGAACATCTGCCGCCACGTTTCCAAGGTCATAACAGATGAACGGAATGCCATGCTCATCTTTCATCTGGTTGGAGATAGACAGTTGCAGACGGTCACGCATCAAGGCGTACGCCAGAATATGTTGCGCTGTCAGGTGTTTGTATTGCGGCGCTTTTCCGTTGAAGAAAATTTTCGGCAGTTTGGCGAACGCTTGTGTGCTTTCGCTCTGGCCGAACGTTTCGTTCAGTGTGGTAATGGAATTACTCATTGATTATCCTCCCAATTTGATTATTTGTTGAATATTAAGCCTCTATTACCCCTTCTGGCTCGTTCCGATTTTTCGGGAAACAGCGTTCACGGCTCTCCGAGTTTTCGGTAAAAGTTCTCCCAGACAGAAAATTTATATTTCCTTGAATTTTCTCGAGCGCACGAATCAAACTCGAACGTAGGAATGAGCCAAAATACTTGACTTCTCCCGCACTTGATGGTATCCTTGCTTTGAATAGTTGAATCGCAATTTTCTCACTCCTTTTATAATTGGCTCAGAATGCCCTAGAATCGTTTCTGGCGGTCATTCGTCAATGGATACACCAGATGCACCAAAAGCGATTACAGCGCATTCTCGCAGGATTATGGCATTTCGCACTGTCTATCAAATTGTAATCGCTCTCTTTCTGGTCGTTGGTCGTAGTTGGTCATTGTGAATCGCTGGCTTAACTCGATAACAAAATGTTATTGAGTGGCCATGCGGCTGGCTTGCTAAGTCATGGATTCACCTCTTTCTATAAATCGGCTCAGAATGCCTCAGAATCGTTTCTGGTGGTTGTTCACCAAGAGATAGGCGCAGTTAGGGCAGGAACGATTGTGGCGTATCCTCGCAGGCTTATGCAACTTGCCGCGCGGTGATTTTGCTTGACATATACTACTATACAAAAAATCGGAAATTGGGTCTCGGCACTATGCACAAATTCCTTTCTCTTTTATTGTGCATTATTGCAGTTCATAACTAAAATCATTATATAAACAGCAAAAGCGGCTGATATGCGTAAAAAATCGCACATCAGCCGCAGTTATTTTTTATTTAAAAATCTTCATCATCATCATCAGCCAGAAAAATGGTCAGCTGAAAAGGTTTCTGATCTGCGAATTTTACGGTGATATACTCAATCCGTTCCTCGGGAAAGAAACGCCCGCTTGCCCATGCAAATTCGCCTTTTACCACAATCTTACTCTCCCAGAACGGGTCAATGATAAAAGCAACGCCGTCCTCGATAATTTCAAAAGGCCCTACTACAAGAGATATATCTACTCGACTGGCCGCATCTTTCGAGGGAAAGTTCATCTGCATACTGGTGAAATACCCTCTGTTCAAATGAACCAGCAGGCTTTCCAGTGTCGGGAATGTTAGTCTTTCAAATTCCATGTTTTTTCTCCTTTGTTTTTCCGTTGGGTGATTGGGTTTTCGGTGTCATTTCGGGGCTTTTCAGATATTCGGTGCAAAATCGGTGCAACGATAAATAACACCAAACTTTTTCGCGCTCTATATTACATATTTTTGATAAAATTACTGTTTTCAGCACATGAATCCATCATCAAAGCAAGATATTGCATTAACATTTTGTAAAACACTGCTTTGCACCCGACAGTTCCTGTGCTATACTGAATATATCACCCAAAAGGAGAATTTTTATGTCACAGACGGTAGAAATGCATATTATTGCGCGGATACACAGCGATTTTCCCACCAAATTCGGCATTCCGCGGCAGAGCGGACTGGCGGACGTACCGGCGCGCATTGTATTCGAGCCGGAATACCGCAACGCGGATGCGCTGCGCGGCATCGAGGGTTTCTCTCACCTGTGGCTCATCTGGCAGTTTTCGGCAGCCGTGCGTGACGGCTGGTCCCCGACTGTGCGCCCGCCCAAGCTGGGCGGCAACAAGCGCATCGGCGTGTTTGCGACGCGCTCGCCGTTCCGGCCGAACGAGATCGGGCTGTCCTCGGTGCGCCTTGACCGCGTGGAGCCCAACACGCCGGACGGTCCGGTGCTGCACATTTCGGGCGCGGATCTGATGGACGGCACGCCGATTTTCGACATCAAGCCGTACCTTGCGTACACGGATTCGCATCCGGAGGCACGCGGCGGTTTTGCGCTGACGACCGATGCGGTGCGGGTTAAGTGTCCGGCGCAGCTGCTCGAAAAGCTGCCGCAGGAACGCCGTCAAACCCTGCTGAACGTGCTCGCACAAGACCCCCGACCGGGCTATCAGCACGAGCCGGGTCGCGTGTACGGCTTCCCGTTTGCGGGATTTGAGGTCAAATTCACCGTGGAAGGTGACTTGCTGACCGTTCGGCAAATCGAGAGTCGCTAACTATTCTGCGGTAAATTTTACACGGGGCGCACAAACCGCGCAGGCAGTTCGCCCAATCCGGGCGGCAGCCTGTTTCTCTGCACCGACTGAGCGGGGGACGTGAACTGCGCAGGCGTGTTCGCCCTTTCCGGGCGGCAGCCTGTTTCTCTGCACCGGCTGAGCGGGGGACGCGAACTGCGTTAGCGTGTTCGCCCCTAACGGGCGGAGAGTTTTCCGCTGAACCTCAGCGGGGGGATTCGCCGTCTGCGGACGGCGGGAGCGTGCCGCGCTCCGCGGCGGGGCAAAAAGGAAGGACAACCTGCGGTTTTCCTTCCTCTTTGAACTCCTACCTTTCCCTTGTTTGTTAGCCTGGCGCAGATTACCTACATGTGACCGCTGCGAAATAGGGGAACGGCAGAGGATTTTTTCTTCCGTGTCTTTCGCAACCTGTTCGCAGTGTCAGATACCGTTCTGCTACACAGACCGGAAAGTCTTCGCAGGCGCGACACAAGGTGAATTGCCCATAGGGCAAGAGAGGGTCCCCTGGGGGATAACAGTGTCGCGCAAACCGTTTGCGAGTGCAAATCAGCTATAACCGCAGGATTTGGATAATCTGCACAGGTAAAAATGTTGCGCGGCACTGTCATGCCGCGCTCTGCGTTGATTAACCCGCATGTGTAGCAGTACGCTGTCTGTGAACTGCGAAAAGGCAGAGAAAGACACGCTGAGGTAACCCGACTGCCGCGTCCTTTTCCTGCTTACGCAGTCTACCGTCTGCACCCAAGCTATCCCAACAAGGGAAACGGGTGTTCAAAGAGGGTAGAAACCGTAGGTGTCT
>NZ_QUMC01000052.1:0-10658 GCF_003481925.1 Butyricicoccus sp. OF10-2
AGTCCTGAAATCGATATAAGTAAAATAAGCCTTATCCGGTCTGACCCAGAACATAGAAAGAAGCGCCAGGATCACTGCAATTGACAAAACGGTTTCTTTCCTGAAAAAAGTATATAATTTTTGTAACATAATATTTCCTTTCCGGTCCTCCTGGCTATCGTATGTGGCAGAAAAAAGAATCTAAACCGGAACTGGCAGCCTCCATGATCCGGCAGGTTATGCCTGAATTTCAGGAAAAAAAGCAGGTTATTAAAGGCCTTAAAACAGCTGATTCATCAACAAGTCTATCATTTATAAAGTTGTAAACTGGTGTATGGATATATACTGCTGTTAATTCATTGCGCCTGTACCGGTGAAATTAACATTATAGCTATAGCGGTAAGGGTCGCTGCCATACGTTTTAACATTGATATTATGATCAGTAAACGTCAGCACATATTTAATCTTCTCCATCGTTGAGGGAACTTCTGAATAGCACGCGGTTCCGTTTGCAACTGCTGTATTCACAGAAGTAAATTTCGCTTTCTCTGCCGTGAAAAGAATCACGCGTCCGGACTTGATGTGGTCGAACTTAAAGGTTACTTCCTTGTCTGTTACATCTGTAATTTCAAGCGAACAGCCGAGCCATGGACGGCTTGCGTCATTGTCAGAAGCAAAATATTCACCTAAAAAGCTCGCAGGACCGGAGGTCGGTTTTGCTTTCAGCTGAAATGTCTTACGCTGATCCGGATCGATCATACGGGTAATAATTGCGGTTACTTCTGCACGGGTAACATATCCTTTCGGATTAAAATGTCCGTATGCCGTATTGCCGGTCAGAATGCCTGCACGGTAAAGCATATAGATGCGGTTGGAGATCTCATCGAAAGACTCGTCTTCGGTATAAATTTTATTTTCGGTCAAATCAAGGATTTGTCCATCCGGCACATTATTAATAGCGGTATATGCAGAATCCGGCAGCGCCTTGCTGATCCAGTATGCAAAATGCCAGCGCTGCTCATGATCCATGCCGCCGAAAATACTGTCTCGATAACTGCTGTCGATATACTGCTCTACATAATAATAGTACTTATCAGTCCAGCTCGATGGATTTTGCACTTCGACGATTTCATTGTGATGGTATGCCGCATGAATGCGCGCCAGAAAAACAGTCAGTTGATCGGTAGTTAAATTCTGATCGGGTGAAAATTTAGATGCGCTCATACCGGCAGTAATCCCAAGTTCATAAGCCGATTTGACCGAATTGTAATACCATGCTGTTGAGGGCACATCCGTAAACTGATCGGAGTAAGTACTCGTATTGTTGAAACCATCAAGCAGTGCGCCTGCCGCCGGAATACTTCCGACCGCCATAACAGCCGCCATTGCAATGGAGATCAGTCTTTTTTTCATTTTCATACCCCTTATCCTGTTTCGTGTTAATGTAAATTATATTGATACTATTATATCCTATCCATGTATTGAATGCAATGAGAATAGTAAATAGTCGGAAACTGTGGTATAATCAGGTTATTATGATTTCCATTATCATTCAAAATATAAAAGGGAAGAAAAAGTATGAACAAGCATGAAAATCAAACGATGAAAATATTCGGCAAGCGGCTGACCGCTGGTCTGCTGGGTGCGGCACTGGTGATGAGTATGCCGTTTGCGTCCGCACTGACGCAGAAGAACATTACCGTAGAGCGTGGTGTTACGGTTTATGTGGATGACCAGAAGCTCAATCCGGGTGACGCAAACGGCAATCCGGTAGAGCCAATGCTGTATAATGGCACGACTTATCTGCCGATTCGCGCGGTATCTGCGGCGCTCAATGTGCCGATCGCATGGGATGGAACGACGTCCAGTGCGTATCTCGGTGAGCATAAGGTGGACCAGAATGCTGTAAACCGTGCAAAAGCGTATGTTTCGGTGATCGAACAGCTGCAGAGCAAGTACGGCAAGCGTGCCGTCAGCGGCAGTATCGTCAGCGGTCTGGTGACGGCTATGCTGATTGATTTCGATGGCAACGGAAACGAAGAACTGCTTTGCGTTTGCAATACGAAGGAGAAAAACGCTAAGGGAACGAATAAGCACAGCACCTATATGGTTTATCACTGGGATGGCAGTAAAGCAAATTGCATTGCACAGCACGAGGTAATTAGTCCTTTTTCTCAGAATGATCCGGATTATTTCAAGAGAACCATTAATATTGGTGAACGTGATGGGAAAAAGTACCTGTTTTGGGAAGCCAATGGCTCTACAGTCGGAGAAGATGATGTCGGTCTTATCAGTCTGGTTGAAACCGTAGTGGACGGGCAATGGAAAGTCACTTGGGGTTTACGAGAAAATGAGGACTGGGGAGATAATGGACCGGTTGTGTGGATGACGGACTACACAACTGGCGAAAATATAGATGTAAGTGCAGGCTGGGCTGAACTGAACACATGGCAGGACGACATAAAAAACCAATATAATGTAACCGCTGACGGTCCAGATGCATGGAATATGTGTAACCCTTATGATAACCTGGCTCCCGCACCGGAAATCGCACTTTCCAAGCTGAAAGCTATCGCCAACTCGCAGTCGTCCATTCTGGGCGGCAAGGCCTCGGGCGAGTACAATGCGAAACGTCGAATGGAAAAGCTGGCTGTTGAAACCGGGGTTAAGGTCTATGTGAACGACAAGCTGATTGTTCCGACCGACGTCAACGGCAAGACGGTTGACGTGCTGCTTTACAAGGGCACGACCTATCTGCCGGTCCGTGCCGTTGCAAATGCACTCGATCAGGCTGTTGCGTGGGATGGCGCGAGCTACAGCGTATACATCGGCAGTCACAAGGACGTATAAGTTTCAGGAGATCTCTGTATGCCCTCAAAAGATATGAGCGAAATTCTGTCGCGCTGCCGCACTGGTGATTCGGCCGCACAGGAGCCGCTGGCGCTGCAGCCTATAAGGGCATTATCGCAGTGGCGGCGGTTGCTGTTGTCAGCGGTATCGTTGCAGGTGTTATGGTTATGAATAAGCCGACACCAGTATCCGGGTTGGAATCTGCGTCTAAGTCTACAGATTCATCTTTGCCTATAATCCTGCTACCGGAGATCGAATTCCGAACGATGAGGTAGAATGGACAGTCAGTGATCCGACTGTAGTGACCTACGATCCAGTAAATGGCGCTGTCAGTTCGGCGAGCCGGAAAAATAAAGGAGCTCCATCGCCGTGCGTGGAAGCTCCTTTTGGGTAAAGTAGGGTGATATGATTTTCAACAACTGAGATCTGAAAAACAAACAGGAGGAGACGGATATTTGTTTATCCGGTCATGAAGATTGGGTAAATACACGCCGATCGCTGGAGCGATTTCATACCTGCTGTCTCAGACAGTGTATCCACGTATCACAGACTTGCGGCAATATTCCAAATAACCTGCAAGGCACTCTTCACCGCGAGTAATACGTTTCGTACGTCCTCCTCTTTATCGCGATATGCCATGTCGCGACAATCCTTAATTGTTCCGTCGATGGGATCAAATCCCATCGTCCAGATGTCAGTATAAGGACTATCCACGGAAATTGATCTCTCAATGCCAACCTGATTCAGGCTGAAAAACTGATTGGGCGCCAGTGCTTTCATGCGTTCATATACACCGTATCCATTTGCACCGTTGGCTTCGGTAAACGTCAGGAGCAGCGTTGTCAGGGCATATTCCATCGTTGCTGCTGCACGTTCATTGCCCAGTTCACGCGCCCGTTTATTCAATGGCTTAATCAGTGTCATGTACGGCAGCACGCTGCCGAGCAGCTCACCGTTATTCTCTTTCGCGATAGCTGGCAGATATTCTGCCGCATATTCCAGAAGCGCATAAACTGCGTTTACATCCGCTTCCGTGCAGCCGAGGTTCTCCGCTTTTTCCAACAGAGATACCAGCAGAATCACCATAGATTTTACGCCGTTCTCCGGCAGAGTACCTGTCGACAGCACTGCAAGCGCCTTTGACGCTTCAACATCTTCCAGACTGGCGTTTTTTACGATCTCTCCCATGGACATCGTAAGCTTACAGGTGCCTGCGGCATCCCGGTATTGAATCCACTTTCCATTGCCATAAGCACAGGCGGCAATATCTCTCAGCTTGAACAGTCCGCTTTTCAGCGACTGCTCTGCTGTAATCGTGCGGGGCATTCGTTTCAGCATAATATAACTGTGTCTCCTTTCCTGAGTTTACGGTTCTACATTCGTTCTGCGCAGTTCATCCTGCACTTCGTGAATGTCTAATTCCAACGGCTTTTTGTTCTGTGCAACACACATCGCGGCAACAATACCCATAGCATGCCCCATATTCATTACAATCGGCATTACGCGATAGCTGGAGTGTGCCTTATGCGTACCCGAAATATTGCGTCCGTTCAGCAGAATACCCTCCACCGTCTTTGGTACAAAGCAGCGCAGTGGGATCGTATACGGCTTCGGCTGCTTGAACGCCTTGTATTCGCCATTGGCATCCAGTCCGGCGCCTTCTACATTGTGCAGATCAAAGAAGAAATTCGACTTGGTAACTACCCAGTCTTCAAAGGTACGAGCCTGCGCAATATCCTGCTCATTCAGCTGATAATTCGCCTCAAACCGGCGGGTTTCACGCACACCGATCACATCGGCACTGTCGATCAGATAACAGCCTTCATATCCCGGCACATGGCGGCGCAGAAATGCAATAATCTCGGGAAGCTGCTTTCTGCATACGTATTCAGCACGATTCAGATCTCTTGCATTTGTGCCATCCACATCGGTCATATTGCTCATGTTGACTGTGACAACGCCGGGGAGCGACGAAGGATACAGCAGGATATGACCTGCCGGAGAGGGTAATTCCTGACGACCGAGTGTTTGCAGATCGCCTTCCGGCAGCTGGACCGTATCCTCAAAGCCCCAGAAGAACATGGCGCGATCCATATCTACGCCGGCAACCTTGAACATGATCGTCATCGGCTGCATACCGCCGTCCGTCGAACGTCCCTTTTCAAACGGAACGCCCGCACGCGCGGCCACGTCGCCGTCGCCGGTCGAATCGATCACCATTTTGCTCAGGATCGCTTCCCGGCCGGATTTGCTCTCTGTGATTACACCCGCAACGCGGTTTCCCTCCATAATGACATCGCTGAAGCCTGTGTACAGCTGTACATTAACGCCAGCCTCCATCAGCATATCCAGCATCAGAATACGCAGTTTTTCCGGATTGATGACCTGCTCCGCTTCACAGTCGCGTGCCTTTTCGCGCAGCTCTTCAAAGCAGCCGCCGTCCTGTCTGCCGGTCCAATGACTCATAATGCCCGTGGTTGCCACACCGCCGACCGCGCCGTACTGCTCGATCAGCATCGTTTTTCGTCCCATGCGTGCTGCGTGCAGGGCGGCGCCGAAACCTGCGGGGCCGCCACCTACAACAAGGACTTCCGTTTCTGCCGCAACCGGGATCTCCCGGCTCGGCTCAGTATAATACTTCATCTGAAACTCCTTTTTAATTTAACTCTGTTTTTTGCTTTTTTCTGTCCTTTGCTGCCTTGTAGAAGAACATTCCAATCGAAAGCACAGCCAGCGCAAGGAACAACAGGCTGAATGGCCGTGTTACGAAGATGGACAGAGAATTGCTGGACATTACCATCGAGTTGCGGAAATTCGTTTCCACCAGATCACCAAGAACTACGCCGAGGATGATTGGTACAACACTGAATCCAAGCCTGCGCAGCAGGAACGAAAATGCGCCGATGATGACCGCCAGAAGTACCTGAAATGTGCTGGCTTCGCTCGAATAGACACCGGTAATGCAGTAAACAATGATGATTGCGCTCATCAGCTCGTATGGAATACGTGTGATATTGGCATACAGCGGGGTAAACACACGACCGATAATCAGCATCAGGATATTGATAACGACAAGACCAATCATAATGCCGTATAGAACATCGCTGTGCTCCTTGAACATGGAGGGACCGGGCACCATGCCTTGCAGCATAAATGCACCCAGAAGAATTGCCGTACAACCGTCACCGGGCACGCCCAGTGTTGTAAGCGGAATCAATGTAGAACCGGTCGTTGCATTATTGGCAGACTCGGTTGCGGAAACGCCTTCGATCTCGCCGTGACCGAAATGATCACGGTATTTGGAGGTCTTTTTCGCCTGATCGTAGCTGATAAAAGCTGCAATGCCGCCGCCTGTACCCGGGATAGCACCCACAATCGTACCAATCAGCGAAGAGATCGTCATCGTTTTGAGGCAGCGCTTGATCTCTGCCCAGGACAGCTTCTCATGGTCCAGCTTCAAATGCTGCTTACGCGTTGCATCTGTACGCGGATTATAATCCGAGCGGCTGAGCAATTCGGCAATTGCGAACAGACCGACCAGCGTAACGATCAGCGGGATACCGGCGCCCAGTCGACGGACACCAAAGGTAAACCGAAGTGTACCGCTGACCGAATCCTGTCCCAGCAGTGCAATGAAAATACCGATCAGACCGCCGAGCAGACCCTTGATGATATTGCCGTTCGAGATGCTTGCAATAATAGACAATCCAAACACTGCGATGCAGAAATACTCCGGAGGGCCAAACATCTGTGTGAAATGTGCAATTTTCGGTGCAGCAAACAGCAATACCAGCGCACTGAACAGGCCACCGAAAAACGAGGCATACAGCGCCATCGTCAGAGCCTTCAGCGGCTTGCCCTGCTGCGTCAGTGGATAACCATCCAGCACAGTCGCTGCGCTCGAGGGCGTACCCGGTGTATTGATCAAAATTGCAGTAATGGAGCCGCCGTATGTGCCGCCGCAATACAAGCCAAGCAGCAGAAGCATCGCCGGGATCGGTTCCATACTGTATGTAATCGGCAGGCACAGGATGATCGCAATATCCGCAGTCAAACCCGGAATGGCACCGATAATGATACCTGCCAGCAGACCGATGAAAATTGCAATGAAGCTCTCTGCCGAGGCCATCAGCGCCAAACCGGTCATCAAGTTATCTAACATATGCGCTTCCTCCTTCTTATGGCAGGGTCACGCTCATTGCCTGAAATGCAAAGTACGCAACGATTACATTTGCACTGGCAATCGCATAGAACCACCATTTTCTCGTACCGAAATACAGCAGAATGCCATTGGCAAGCAGCAGCGAGGAAATGATAAATCCAATATGCGGAAGCAGCAGCGCGTATGCGATCAGCATGGCAATATAGATTACCGGTTTCAGCCGCAGCAGATTTTCTTTAGTGAAAATGGCTCCTGAAATCGTGTATTCGGTCTTTTCCTTGGACAGGATACCCTGCACCAGCAGGATCACGCTGCAAAGTATCATGCCGCGGATCAGAAGCGTCGGAACTGTTGCAGCAGTCACCGCGCTGGTTTCATACGTCCGGATCTGCGATGGTATCAGAATATGCAGGGCAACAGAAACGATCAGGAACAGAACGCCTGTTATCATATTCGAATTTAGCTTTACTTTCAATCTTGTCACCTCTCACACCAGATGAAACAGACCAGCCTGTTACTGGAGCATCTCCACGTATTTGTCCATGCTGTCCATCTGATCCTCGATAAACTGCGTCACTTCGTCACCCTTGGCATCCCACAGCGGATAACCCATCTCGTCCATAAAACCGGTGAACTTGGAATCGGCATATACGTCATCGAGCATTGCATTCAGTTTGTCTACGATCTCCTGCGGAACGTCCGAGCGAACAGCCAGACAGTCCATGCCGGCAAATTCAACATCAACATCCCAGTCCTTGATGGACTTTACTTCACCGTACGGAGTCTGAACCGTTTCCGGATAGAAAGTTGCGACCGCCTGGATCGTACCCTCTTCCTGATGCGAGTAGTATGCCGGAGGCGTACCCAGACCGCAGTCTACCTGACCGGAAACCACTGCATTGATCGATTCTGCCTCGCTGCCCATAACGACCGGCTCTGCCTCGATACCAAGCGACTTGAACATTGCAGAAGAAACAACGTACTGGTCACCGCCCGGGCCGGAAGAAGTTGCATACGTGATCTTATGCGTTTTACCGTAGTTGATCAGATCATCAAACGTCTTCATGCCGGATTTCTGCGGATTGGTGAGGATCATCAGCGAAACCTGACGCATACCGCGCAGCATAGTGAAATTAGAAAGATCATAGGATACATCGATGTACTTCGGAGTCAACGAAAATAACGGACCGTTGGCGACGACCATAGTATAACCGTCCGCATCCGCATCCATGGCATCCATCATGCCGATGGTGCCGGAAGCGCCTGTGTGATTTTCTACAATGATCGGCTGATCAAAATAATTCTTGGCCACTTCCGAGATCTTGCGGGAGATGACATCGGCACCGCCGCCGACACCCCACGGACAAATGATTGTTACCGGTCCATTCGGGTAATCAGCCGCATCTGCCGCAGCATTGCCTCCCTTTGCATTGGCACCGCCGCAGCCCGTCAGACCTGCCAGCAGCATGGAGCCCGCCATCAGCATAGCCATCAATTTTTTTCCTTTCATTTTCTTTTCCTTCTTTCTTTTTCATATTTGAAACGCTTTTTCGCGTTTGCATACGTATTCAATTGCGGAGAATAAAAGAATTATTCTCCTGCTGAGGGACAGAATGTATCTCGGATGATCAATTTGCTGTCCAGTATATACCGGTAGGTATCCGGCAGTTTGTTCGATGCCATTGCCATGACCCATTCTACTGTTAAATTGATAATCCTGTCATAATCTACTGCCACAGTGGTTAAATGCGGCGTAAACCAGCTGCCCATCGGGATATTATCCGAACCAATCAAAGCCACATCATCCGGCACCTGAATGCCCTGCTCGCGCAGTGCCTCCAGAGCGCCTAATGCCATCATATCGTTCTGCGCAAAACACGCTGTACCCGGCTGGAACAGTTCAATATGCTCCAAAACCTGCTGCGTAGCCTGCTTCAGGTTGTAATCTGCATGCAGGATGTGCGTATCTGACAGCTTATGCCCATGCTGATGCAAAACACGTGCAAAAGCTTCATGTTTATGTATCACGTCGATTCGATCCTGCGGTCCGATAATTTCCACAAATCGTGTATAGCCAGCTTCGCAAAACGCCTTGCCGACCAGACCGCCAATCTGTGAATGGCTCGGTGCGATCATATACGACTCATCCAGTGATTCATTCGTATCGTAAATATAGATAAATGGAATTTTTGTTTCATGCAGCAGGCTTTTGACTCGCTCATCCACCTGCGGTCGGTTAAAGATCAGGGCATCAAACCGTCGATTGCTGATACTCTTCTCGATGGAAAAAAACTCACCGTATTTCCCTTCATCGAACACCGGCACCAGATCCAACCCTTCCTTTACAAGCTGCATACGTATGCGATAGTAAATGTCACTTTGAATATAATGGTTTGCAAAGCCGGTAAAATCCTCTGAGAATACATATCCGATCACACCGGTGCGGTTGGTTTTTAACCCCCGTGCGTTAGTGTTAAACTGAAAGGAGTATTCTTCCGCCAGCTTTTTGACTCTTGCCTTGGTTTCTTCTGAAACCAGCGGACTGTCATTCAAGCAACGGGAAACCGTTGATTGCGACACACCAGCTAATTTGGCAAGTTCGACGGAAGTAATCGTTTTCAACTGTTTTCACCTCTTTGCATACGTATGAATTGATTGTCTTATATATAGCATATTTGCAAAATAAACACAATAGCCAAACGAATATTTGCAATTATTTCGTTAGTATTATCCAAATTCCCATAGCTGTTTTTAGTACTCTTGCTCGTACTGAAACCAGACCGGACCCTGTTCGAGCTTCAGAAGCACTTTTCCCGCACGGCAGCAAAAATCAACTGATCTCCACACCTGCCGCCACCCAATAAACCCGAAGCACACAGCTGAATTTCAGGCTGTGTGCTCCGGGTTCTCTTTATGGCAAAATTGTGCGGTATCGGTCTGACAAGCAACGGATTTGATTGTGCAAATCCAGCTTGACGGGTGGAATCCCCGTGCCCCCGTTTTTTCAGCCGCACGGCGGTTTTACGGGCGGGACGGAAGCGGGATGCTTACTCCATCCACGGGTCGATAATGACCTTCATGCTTTCACGGGTCATGCTGGCCTTCACGGCCTCCTCTGCCTGCTTCCACGGGAAGTGATGGCTGAACAGTCGCTCCCACGGGAAGGTATCCTTGTGGCGCAGCATCATTTCCATCACGGTTTTGTATTTATTGTGCGTGTGATTCGTCATGCCGACGATACGCAGGTTGCGCGAATTGAGATAAACGGTCACGGTATACTCTCACTTTTATCGCCTATATTGCCGGTAAATTGTCCGTATATCCTGTATTTCATAACAGAATTTCAGTATAAAGTTAAAAAGTCACAAAGCTATAACTTTGTGACTTTTTAACTTATTTTTCCGTAAGTTACGCAAAAACTGATCGAGTGCCTGCCGTACCAGCTCGGACATATCGCAGTCGCGGTGGAAGGCTGCCGCCTTGAGCTGCTTATGCTGCTCCGGGCGCAGACGCACGGTCACCTGCACGGTAGAGGCTTTCTTCTTCTCCGCAGTCGGTGCGGCAGCGGTTTCCTGTGCCGGCTGCGGCTCCTCGTCCTTGCGGCCGATCATATTCTTGAACATTTCCTCTGCGCTGAGTCTTGCCATTACTGTTCCCTCTCCTTCTC
>NZ_QUMC01000053.1:0-2770 GCF_003481925.1 Butyricicoccus sp. OF10-2
CCCCTGCTGCGGTTGATGGATAACTCCCTTGCGGCAGTTACCCACAGCCGCAGCACCCCCTCACCATTCTCGCGGCGGCGAGCGCAGAGAGAAATCTTTTGAAGTCTATAACAGTAGACCCTTTGCGACGCGGACAGTCTACAATTTTGAACAATTACTTGTTTAAGTACAAAAGGACTTTTGTTGAAATTGACAAAGTAATAATTGACAGATACCAAGCAACTTAGTATAATTTAATTAACTAAAAACCCAAACTCTTGGGAGAATGGCAGAAATGGCAAAACAGAGGAAACTCTGCGGCGCAAAGCTATAGGGTCTAAACGATTGCTCTGCAATCGCATGACAGCCAGCTGCCTAACCAGTCCCCGCATTTTAAGAAACAGCGCAATACTGTGTGGACTACTATCCATGTGGTATTGCGCTCTTTTTACCTGTTTGGGCGCAAAAGAAAGGGAGCGATCGAAAAATGAAACGCACACGAATCAGCGTATTGCTTGTAATAGCCTTGCTGTTGCAGCTATACGCACCACTCACGGCAGGCGCAGCGGACTTTACGCCAAACCCACAGACGGAATATGCCAAACGGTTTATTGCCGCCTGTGATGGACAGACCTGGTTCATCAATGAGATTGAGCGTTTGCTGAACGCCCAGCAGCGCACACTGGATACCATCACCGGAGCGGAAGACCTTGTGGAGATCAAGAGCATTGGTCTAAAAGGTCAGAACATCACCGGACATATACCGGCTGCAATCGGGGAACTTAGTGAATTGCGGTATCTGTTCCTCTCGGATAATCATTTGAGCGGAGATATTCCGTCTGCGCTCTATACGCTCCCGAAACTGCAAAATGTAGACTTGGGCGGCAATGATTATGCAGGTGCGATTCCTTCCGAGTTTGGTACAATGCCCGCATTGAAAACGCTGGTTCTAAAAGATAACCAGTACACTGGTACGATACCGGACACGATTTTGAGCAATACCCAGATTGAGGTGCTGAACCTCATGGGAAATCAGTTGACCGGCGGTTTTCCTGCGGCAGTTGCCGGTATGAGCAGTCTGAAATACTTGAACCTTTCGGAAAATGCTATCGGCGGTACGATTCCCGACCTGTCCGCGCTGAATAACCTTATCTCGCTTTCGGCGTGGCAATGCGGATTGACCGGCACGATTCCCGAAACGCTGTACTCGCTTTCTGGTTTGCAGATTTTAGACTTGTCTGAAAACAAGCTGGAAGGCGAAATCTCTGCCGGTATTGCTAATCTGGCAGACCTGCAATATCTCGCGCTGGACACGAACCCTCTGCGCGGTGTCTTACCGGACGCATTTACGCAGACTGCGTTGACCGAGATTCATTTGGAAAACACTTATTTGCGCGGTTTTGTTCCTGCTACGCTCAAAGCACGGCATGACGCAGGTGCAAAGGTGTATCTGAACAATAACTACATGACCGGCGCTGTCTTAAAGGATATGCCGAACAACAGCGGCAACTTTACAGATGGTGCAGCAAGTGAACAGCATCAGCTTGCCGGCACTCGTTCCACGGTTACTGTCAGCAAGGACGGCACGGTAAATCTGTATGCGCTGCTGCTGAACAAGTCGCTGACTACCGGCAGCACGGCAAAGGTGCTGCTTAGACCGGACGAGTATGTTGTGACCCTCGATGATACCAAGGTGCAGGTTACTGCGGACAGCAGCGGTATCTATGTGAAGGCTTTGACGGATATTCCGCTGAATACGAATTTCAGTATCACAATCCAAATCAAGGACAACACCGGCTCTGAATATTCCAAGGTAAAGCTGACCCTCACTACTGATGTTACCAGCGGTGGCGGCGGTGGTATCGGCGGCGGTGGCGGCGGCACAACCGAAACGCCCAAGGCAGAACACAAGCTGTATATCAACGGCTTTACCGATGGTATGTTCCATGCCGAACGCAATATCACCCGCGAACAGACCGCGAAAATGCTGATTGACGCGCTGGAAAAGGAAACCGCCGAACCGGAGCAGTCCTCGTATACCGATGTTGCCAACAACCGCTGGTCGTATCGCTGGGTAGAAGCAGCGTCCAAGGAAGGCTACATGGTAGGCTATAACGGCGGCGTGTTCAAACCGGAATTTGCAATCACTCGTGCAGAGATGGCAACAGCCTTGTCGCGTATCGCAGCGAAGGAAGGCTTGATTATGAACGGCAGTACCAAGACCTTCTCTGATGTGGCAGACGGCAAATGGTACAGCAGCTATATTCGTCAAGCGGTGCAGTACGGCTTAATCAGCGGCTATACGGACGGCACCTTCCGACCGGAGCAGTACATCACCCGCGCTGAAACCGTAACGATGATAAATCGTATGCTCGGCAGAAACTACGAAACGGCCGCCGAACTGCACAGCATGGCTTGTCCGTTCCCCGATGTCAGCCAGAGCAACTGGGCATATGGCAATATCATGGAAGCAGCTATCACGCACAAGCACTGATAGAAAGAATTAGAAACGGAAGAACTCCTGAACAGGTGGAGGTAAACTTATGAAGAAAGCATTAGTCCGCAGAGTGGTTTCTCTGTTCCTGTGCTTCTGCATGGTGATTGGATTCGTGCCAATCATTGACGCGCAGGCAGCAGAAATCAAGGGCGGCACATTCGACCCGCATACCGGTTATCTGGAACTGGAATTTGGGTATCAGCTTACGCAGTATGTGAATATCAATGTCTATGTCCGCAGTCCTTCGGACGATGGATTGAAGAAAGAATTTGTCGGCTCGATTGTAGAGAATTA